>NZ_DBNGVP010000165.1:0-51076 GCF_057119385.1 Archangium sp.
CCCTGCTCCCGCCCTGCCGCGCTCCGCTCGGCGGGCGCCACCTCCACGGGCACGAAGGACATGGCCGTGCGCGCTCCCTCCTTCCCTTCACGCCTGCGCGTCCAGAAGCGCAGCCTCTCGCGCGGCAACCCGTGCTTGCGCATGAAGGCCGACTGCGTGCCTCCTTCCTCCTCCCACGCTCGCACCACCTGCGCTGCTACCTCCAGGGTCCACCTCGGCCGCCGTGCTGCTTCCAACCACGCTGGCTCCGCCTTCGTCGTCGCTGTGTTCGTCGTCATCGCGCCGCGCACTCTGCGGCTCCTCGAGCACCAGCTCTACCTGGGCTGGATCGGACGCTTACGCCGCCGCGCCCTACTCGGGATCCAACGCCCATGTGCCTTCCTCCCAGTGCTTCAGGGTCATGACCGCACCAATCGCCGCCATCCCGTCCCCGCTAGCGGCTGCCTCTAGAACTGCCTTTGCTTCCGCTGTCCGGTAGCGTAGCAGAAACGCAGCAGCCTTGACTCGTACATCCGGGCGAGGGTGCTGTAGCAGGACGGCGAGCGCGTCACGTCCGGCATTACCCTCCGAGCGCAGTTTCTTGAGCGCAGATGTGTAACGGTTTGCGTGCTTGTTTCCGGTCTTGGCATCCCCTCTCTTTACCGCCTCTGTCTGTGCGGCCACATTCTCCGCAAATTCCTCTACAAGTCTATTCAGATCCTTCACCACTCCCCACTCCTGATCTTTTTGATGACAAGCAAGCCAAACGAGCGCTGCGCCTCGTAGCTTTGCGTTCTGATCCACTCTCGCACTGTCAGGCCATACGAACTGGTGACATCGAAGTTCTTCGAGGAGTAAAACGCACTCACTCTGGTATGCAGGTCCTTCTCGAGCGGAATCACGTTTTCGGTATTGTGAATGGCCTCGGCGCCGAAGCGCTTGATATTGAATTTGTGCTTCTCGACAAGGTGATGCCACTCCAGGCCCTCGCCAGCTTTGCCCATCTGACGTTTAAAGGCTCTGAACGAGCTGAAGGCACGATGCCCACCGGCGAGAATTCTGCCGCCTTTCGTGTTCTCCTCGGGCTTGAGTGCAGAACGCCCGCCGCCTCCGTTCCGGGCAGTCATGGACGCAGCGTTGACCGGCAGGACAACGCGGATCGTGCCCTCGTTCACGGAAAAAATGACTCGCTCGGTGCCGGTTGCTGTATCCATCAGGCGAAGCCCGGTGTTTGCCTCGACCGTGCGCGAGGCTTGCCCGAAGCCCGGCAGCTTTGGCCCTTTCGACATGAGCGCCGCCGTTTCGCCTATCGCCGCCGTCGCCACCATGACGAGAATTCGCACGCTATTGGGGCCGATGACATGGCCGAACCGCTCGCCTATCTCGCGCAGCTCCGCAAAATTAGAAGCTTGCGGCGCATCTTCGTAAAGCTGCGCATAGGCACGCAGCAGATCGAAGAATTCCCATCCGAGATAGCCCCACATGAGCACGGAAAATGCGAGCGCAACACCTTTCGTGACGGGCTCGGGTGCAAGCAAAAGCGACATGTATACTGTAATGGTGAAGCTGAGAGTAGCCAGCACCCGCGTAGGGTTGAGCATGGCCCGCACTTCCGCGTCCACTCCCTCCAGGGCAGGACCCACCGCCAGGGCAAGGGCAATGCTGCGCTTATCGTCAGCTTGTAGGCGGGGCCCGTCATCAAACAAAGTCAGACAGTCGCCAGGAGTACCGCGCCGCTCGCAAAATCGCCCATAGGACTGCGCAACGTCTGATTGCCACGCTTCGCCACTCAAAGGCGCAGACGCTAGCACCAGCTTCCGGCCTACGTACAGCGGGAGGCATGCGGTGGACACCCGCAGCGGGACTTGGAGCCAAAATTTTGCCAGAGCGGCCGTAAGCTCGGAGTCACTGACCCGCACCGGCTGAAAGTCCGTGGGCAGGTTGGAAAAGATGGCTTCGCTGTCGCCTGTGTCTTCTTCGTCCAGCCCTCCGCCCGAAGGGGCCCCCGTGGCGCACGCTGTAACCCACATCAACGCCGCCAGGGCCAGTGCCCCCACGCGCAAGGGCCGCCGTGTGTCCACGGGGCGAGTGTCGACGGCATGCCTGGACATTTACGCACCTCTCGGGGCAAGCCGCCCGAGTTGGAAGCCAAACCCGCCGATGACAGAAAACGGCTGCTAGCCAGGTCAAGCCGTCGGGTCTGGTGAAGTGCCCGAACCCCATGCGAGAGGAGGGCGCGGCTCGGAGCGGCGGGTCACTTCTAGTGAAGGCGGCGGGAATCGAAGCCGCCGAGGGGGACGTCCCCGTTCAGCGGGTGGGGGGCGCGGCCGCCGGTTTCTTCTGGAGTGCGTCTCGCAGGGGGACGACCTTCGTCTGGGAGAGGTCCACGGACGTGAGGAACTCGGTGTCCGAGGAGCGCTTGCGCAGCTCCGCCAGATGAGTCCGCAGCCGGCTCTGGCGCTTGTCCTTGCGTGGGTGCTCGGTGGACAGCCCCTTGTCCGGCAGCTTCGACAGGAAGGCCACGTATTCCTCGGGCGCGTAGCCGGCGGCCGCCATCAGCTCCACGGCCTCGGTGTCGGCGGCGTACTCGTCCTCCTCGCCGAAGCCCTTCTCGCTCAGGCGCGCGACGACCCCGTGGGTGATGGCCTGGATCGCCTTCTGGCTCAACGCGTTGAAGTCGAAGTCCGCCTGGGTGGCGAGCTGGTTGAAGAGGCCGCGCAGCTCGGCGGAGGGAAGCATCTGCCCGAGTCCGCCCACCGCGCGGCCGATCTCCTGCACCTTGTCCTCTCCGAACTGCTTCAAGGGCTTCGAGCGCTCGTTGGCCACGCCCTCCTCGCACTGCTCCACGAGGTAGCGCTGGTACTCCCGCATCGCGTGCTTGCCGGTGATGTGGGCAATCTCATGCGCCAGCACGCCCGCGAGCTGGGCCTCGTTGTCCAACTGCGCGAGCAGGCCCTCGGACACGAAGACGTAGCCGCCGGGCCCGCTCACCGCGTTGACGCCGTCGGACTGGAGCACGCCGAACGTCCAGGGCAGACCCGGCCGGCTGGACTGGGCCGCGAGGTTCTTGCCAATCTTGTTGAGCTGCACGTGCAGCGCCCTGGCACCCGGCCGGCGCGTGAGCCCGCCTCCCCGGCTCACCCAGTCGACGCTCACCGCGCCGCCAAAGGCGTTCTCCTCCTCGTAGGTGATGGCGCGGGCCTTCAGCGCGTCGCAGTCCTTCCGCATCGCGGTGGCGCGGAGCTCCGCCTCCTCGGACTGTCTCGCGAGCTGCCCCAGTTCGCCGTTGGACTGGCTCGCCACCTGGCGCAGGGCGGCGCAGCCCGGAAGGCCGCCGAGCAGCAGGCACGCCACGAGGGTCGTCACCTGTCGCCGTGCCATCACTTCCCTCCCTTCTTCCTGGCGGGGGAACGTCCCGCCACCTGGGGACGGCCCACCACCTCGGGCAGCCCTCCCGCGCGCGCGTACTCGGCCACCTGGGCCGTGTCGATGGAGGCGGCGAGCGACTCGAGCTCGATGAGTTGCTGGACGCTCTCGGGCCGGCTCAGCGTCTTGCCATACGCGATGGCTCCGGGCCCCAGCGCCTTGACGGCCGCTCCCGAGGAGGCGAATGCCTCGGGGGACAGCGGCTTGTCCGGGCTCTTGCTGGTGACCTCCAGCGACGGCGGCGAGACGGAGAGGTTGGCCTGGTAGACGAAGCCCTGGACGGGGCCCTTCTTGTCCACCGGCACCGTCACCTTGTACCAGGGCGTCTTGCCCTCGCGGCTGTCGTACGTCACCGCCTTGCCGGGTTGCAGCACCACGAGCGTGTCCGCGGTGGGGCTGCTCGAGGCCTTCAGGTGGGTGTTCTTCGCCTTGATGTACAGCGTGCCCCCGGGCTTCACGGCCAGGGCGGTGCCCGGGACGGCCAGGCACACCAGCGCGAGCAGGGGAGGAAGTTTCTCGAGGCTCACGGTCACTTCTCCAGGCTCACCACCCCATCGAAGGGGAGGGATGGGGGATTCAACGCATAACGCTCGCACCGCGCAAGCAGGGCCCGGCTGGGTCCATCCTCCGGGTCCGCCGCGAGCGCTTCCTTCAGCACGTGGCTCGCCTCCTGGAAGCGGGCCTCCCGGTAGAGCGCGAGCGCCTGGTGGTAGCGCTCCACGGTGGCGCGCTTCGCCGCGGGCAGCTCACCGGCGCGCGCCAGCAGCTCGTACACCGTCACCGCCTCCTGCTTGCCCGCCACCCGCACCCGGTCCAGCTCCCGCGCCTCGATGTGCTCGCGCGCCATCGCGTAGGTGAGCGGGCCGATCATGATGGTGGTGTCGTAGGCCTTGTTGGCGCCCTCCAGCCGGGCGGCCAGGTTCATCCCGTCCCCGATGGCGGTGTAGTCCAGCAGGTGCTCGCTGCCGAAGTTGCCCACGAACATCTCCGCCGAGTTGAGGCCGATGCGGGTGTAGACGTCCGGCAGGCCCTCCTTCTGGAACTCGGCGCGCAGGGCGTCCACCTCGGCGCGCACGGCGAGCGCCGCATGGCAGGCCCGCACCGCGTGGCCGGGGATGGTGAGCGGGGCGCCGAAGAGGCACACCACCGCGTCGCCGATGTACTTGTCCAGGCAGGCCCCGTGCGCCATCAACACCTCGCTGACCCGGGTGAGGTAGCGGTTGAGCAGGGCCCCCAGCGCCTTCGGGTCATCCTTGAAGCGCTCGCTGAAGGAGGAGAAGCCGCGGATGTCGGAGAAGAAGGCGGTGATCTCCCGCGTCTCGCCCTCCAGCGAGGGCAGCTTCTGCTGCTCCACGAGTTGATCCACCAGCGTCTTGTCCAGGAAGCGGTTGAAGGACAGGCGGAGCCGCTCGCGCTCGCGGTTGGCGAACATGTGGTTGAAGGCCACCGCGGACAGCGCGGCGAGCTCCCCCGCGTAGACGGGCATGGCGTTGAGCAGGTGCACCCGGCCGTGCTCGAGGAACAGGCCGGTGACGAGGAAGAAGCCGAAGAAGAGCAGCAGCGGCCAGGCGAGCTCCAGCAGGGGCACGCGCACCAGGGAGATGAGGGCCCCGGAGACGAGCGCCACGAGGAAGGTGAGCAGCAGGGAGGCCGGGTAGGGCGCCTGGGTGATGAAGCCTCCGGACAGGAGGGACTCCAGCATCACCGCGTGCTTGACGAGGCCGGGCGCATCGCTCTGGAAGGGGGTGGGCTTCACGTCGCTGGTGCCCACCGAGAGCCCGCCCACCAGCACCACCTTGCCGCGGAAGGTGCCCTCGGGGATGACGGGCACGTAGGGCGTGCCCTCGCGCTGGTGCTGCTGGCGGCGGGCCCAGTCCTCCAGCACCGCGTAGACACTCAGCGCCTCGAAGCGCTCCGTCCACCTGCCGCCGAAGTCCAGCTCGGCGCTGCCGTCCGCGTTGATGGGCAGCTCGCGGGAGCCGATCCGCAGCCTGCCCGGCGTCAGTTCGACTCGCTCCGCGCCCAGGATGTCCGCCACCGCGGCCAGGGACAGCGTGGCGTAGGTGTTGGCTCCGTCCGAGTAGGCGAAGCGGGTGCGGCGCAGGCGCCCGTCCTCGTCCTCCTCCTGCAGGACGAGCCCGAAGCCCGGTGTGGCGCGCACCAGGCCGGGCAGGGGCGTCACCGGGTGGCGCATGAGCCGGGAGCCCGTGTCGCCCGGCTTCTGCTCCAGCGAGGGCAGCGCCAGGCCGGGGTGGTGCACGGGGAAGGCGAGCGCCCGGGCCACCTCCTCCGGCTTCAGGGGCGCAGGGCCCTCCGCCCCGGCGAGCTCGACGAAGTCCTCTTCCCCGGCCTCCGCGGCGGCCGGGCGGACGTCCGGCGCGGGCGGCGTGGGCCGGTGGGGCAGCCGGTTGACGGGCTCCACCCGGGGCAGGGCGGGCTGGCCCGCGTTGATGCTGAAGCCGAGCGTGAGGGGAATGCCGCGCTCCTCCAGCACCTGCGCGAGGGCCAGGTCATTGCTCTCGTCGGTGCCCCGCTCGTCCATCACACCGTCGAAGACGATGGCCCGGGCGCCCTCGTCCACGAGGTGCTCGAAGACGCGCGCCCACAGGTTGCGCGAGTACGGGTAGACGCCGTAGTTGCGGACGTACGACTCGTTGTCCCGGATGCCCTGCAGCGTCGTGTCGTCGATGCCGACGATGACCACGTCCCTGGAGCGCGGATGGCCCCGGGTGAAGAAGGTGAGGCCCTGGTCGTAGGCGCCGCGCTCGGCCTCGCTCATCCGCAGCAGATCGTACCTCTGGCAGAGCGCGGCGAAGGCGGTGGAGAGCACCGCCGCCAGCAGGATGAACTTCCAGCCATGGCGCAGCCGCAGGGCGTAGACGTGGAGGAAGGGCTTCACGGACGGGCTCGGAGGCGTCGGTGCGTCATCTGGCCCGCATGTTACAGAAGTAACGCCGTTTCCGCGCGTGATGTCCCGGCTCGCCGCGTCCGGAGCGGGAGCCGCGCGCCATGGCCCGCTTCATCTCCGCTATGCTCGCGGTGGCGGTTGCCTCGACGCCCCGTGACGCGGCCCGCGCACGTTCCACTCGCAGGACCAGGAGAACACACCATGAAGCACCTTCAACTCGTGATGGCCGCGGGACTCGCGCTGGGGAGCGCGGCCTGCGGTGACTCGAGCCTCGCGCCGGACGAGGGGCTCCAGCCACGCGTGAGCGTACGCGGTCTGAGCAACACGGTCCTTCCGCGCGGGCTGACGGAGGAGGAGCTGCTGCGCACGGAGACGGACCCGGCGCAGGGCGCGGCGCAGGCGTATGCGTGGCAGTGCAACCCGGGGCTGTACGGCTTCACCTCCGCGCCCTCGGGCGTGCGTTTCCCCGGCGAATATGCGTCCACCACGGGCCTTCTCATCGGCTGGCCGCAGTATGGCTGTGACGTCACCGAGCTGTCGGACCTCATCCGCACCGCGCTGGGCCGCACCCAGGTGACGGTGGTGGTGTCCACCGAGCACCAGCAGGGGGCGCGGACGTGCCTGCGGCACCGGGGGGTGAGCGACGTGCAACTGGCCCAGGTGGAGTGGGTGAACGCGCCGGTGGACAGCATCTGGATGCGCGACTACGGCCCCGAGGTGGTGACGGGGGTGGACGGCTCGCGGCAGCTCATCGACATGTCCTACTACCCGCAGCTCTCCGGCACCTGCAACAACCTGGCGGGCCGCACCAGCGACGACGCGGTGCCCACGCGCCTGGCGGAGGCCTGGGGCTCGCCCGTGCACCGCGCGAAGGTGCGCCTGGAGGGCGGCAACCTCCAGACGGATGGCGCCGGCACCTGCTTCCGCGCCCAACGCAATGCCAACGCGCGCAACTGCTTCTCCGGCTGGTGCTACACCGAGGAGGAGCTGAACGAGGTCATCGGCGGCTTCCACGGCTGCCGCGTCCACGCCATGGAGTCGCTGGTGGGCGGCGTCATCGACCACATCGACATGTGGATGACCGTGCTCTCCAGGAAGACCATCCTCGTGGGCCGCTACGACGTGACGGATGACCCGGAGAACGCGGCCATCCTGGACCGCAACGCGCAGCGGCTGAGCGGCCTGGGCTACCGGGTGGTGCGCGTGCCCATGCCCAAGCCCTACTGCAAGCAGCTCAACGCCACCTGCACGGGCCAGGAGAATCTCATCGGGCCGTGCGATGGCACCAGCGAGCGCGTATGGGCCACGTACATGAACTCCATCCGCCTGGGCAACGCGTTGGCCGTGCCCGTCTTCCGCTGGGTGCCCGGCTCGCACAAGGCCATCATCGCCGCGCAGGAGGCCGAGGCCTTCGCCATCTACCAGCGCGAGCTGGACCGCGAGTTCGGCCGGGGCGCCGTCCAGGTGGTGCCCATCCCGTCGGACGGCATCATCCCCTGCCAGGGCTCGCTGCACTGCGTGACGATGACGTACCGCTAAGGGTGGGAGTTTTTCCGGAAATTCCTTGATTTCTGTTCCGGCTTCATTTGAAGTCGGAGCGCCCCCGGAGGGCTTGCCTCGCTGCGGCTCTCACGAGCGGGTGGGTGAGCGCTCGCACCCAGCAACAAGGAGCCATTGCAATGCAAGGACGAATCCATTCCCGCGGGCCGAGAGGCCGCGGGCTCGGAGTGGCGCTCGTGGCACTCGGTGTGGCGGCCGCCCTCGGCGCGTGCTCGGAGGGGTCTCCCACCGAGCTGCCTTCGCTGGCGGAGAACGCACAGGCCATCAAGAACGGGCTCCCCTGGGATCCATGGACGCAGACCACGCAGACCTGGACGCGCAACGTGGTCCGGCTGGGGGGGTGCACCGGCACGCTGCTCAACCGCGAGTGGGTGCTCACCGCCGCCCACTGCTTCTCCAACGGCGCCAGCACGGAGCCCTCGACCATCACCGCCAGGCTCACCCTCGCCGATGGCAGCGTGGCAAGCTCGCCGGGCGTCGAGCTCCTCTTCCACCCTCGGGTCCCCGACGGCGTGGACGTCGCGCTCGTGCGCCTCGCGAATCCGATCGACCCCGGCGTCGGCTCGCTGCCCATCTACTCCGGCACCACCGCTTCGCTGATTGGAAAGACTGTCTTCTGTGCGGGCTATGGCGCCATCGACACCGGCTGGGCCTGCTCCGACAGCAGCCAGTGTCTGTCGGGTCAGTTCTGCAAGTGGGGCGTGTGCATGACGTCGAACGACGGGACGCTGCGCACGGCGAACTTCACCATCATCGGGGATACGGACGACCCGGTCATCTGGTACCAGTTCCAGGTTCCGAACATGCTCGGCCAGCTGGAGCTGCCCGGGGACTCGGGCTCGAGCTGCTGGGATGGGACGGGCCTCACCGGCGTCATGAAGGCTGGCAACCCGACGAACTACAACCGCCAGACCAGCGCCCAGGCCTTCATCGACTGGGTCAACAGCGTTGCAACCCCGGCCGTGCTCAAGCAGGTCAACAAGCCGGGGGCCGCGTGCCAGGCGGCCCAGGGGGGCCAGGCGACCTACTCGGGTGACGGCGAGGCCTTCAATGGAGGCAGTGGCACCCTGAAGCTCCTGTGCCCCATCCCACGCCCGGGTGAGGCCGGGTTCGCGGACGTGGTGGATGTCCCGCGGCTGTTCGTGTTCGATCGCCACCCGAGCCAGGACGTGTGCTGCCACCTCCAGTCGAAGAACCCCGACGGCCAGCTCATCACCACCACGCAGGTCTGCTCGAGCGGCGCGAGCTCTGCCTACCAGTCGTTGAGCCTGCCGTCCGTCTACGACGGCACGACCTGGAGCCAGTTCAACCTGGTCTGCTCCGTCCCGGGGAGCGCCACCCTCGGCCTCTCCGGCATCCAGGGGTATCGGTCGCGCCTGTCGAAACGCTGAGCCCCCTCACGAATTTCGGAACCGAGCCATCAAGCGTCAACCCAAAGAATCGGACAAATGAGGAATCAATCCATGTACAGCCAGCTCCACCGCCCCCTGAAGAGACTGCTCCTGCTCACCGGACTGCTCGCCGCTGGCGCCTCCCTGGGGGACTCGACCACCAACGCCCCCGGCTCGGCCTGTGTCGCCACGGGCAGCGCGAACCTCACCGTGCGCGACGACGGCGAGGCCGAGAATCGCACGGCGGCCGTGGTGACCGCCATCTGCCCGGCCGAGCGCCCGGTGGTCACCGGGACGACGACCCTCCTCAGCGGCCGCGTCTTCGTCGTGGATCAGAGCACCACGGGGAGCGTGTGCTGCCGCGTGGCCTCCAAGAACCCGGGCGGCACGAAGATCACCGGCGCGTGGCAGTGCTCGACGGGCAGCAGCAGCAGCTACCAGATCCTCGACCTGGCGCAGCTCACCGACACCTACACGTTCAGCTCGTTCTACATTGAATGCCAGTTGCCGGCGCTCAGCGGTGGCCTGGCCTCGAGGCTCCAGATGTACCGGGCGGTTCAGCAGTAGCGCCCCCGCGGGGGGCGCCGGAGGCCAGGCAGCCGCTCCGCTTTCGAGCCGCGGCGGCGCGGCGCGGCTCCCCTTCAATGTCTCGTGGATGCGGCGGGAATCGACCCCGCCGCCGGAGGCTTCTCAGAGATACCCGCGCGCCTTCAGGTTCTTCTCGATGCGCGCGTGCACGTCGCCCACGTTCAGCTCCAGCGGCGTGCCGGTAATCTGCGCGTAGGCCGCGAGGTACTTCTCCGCGAGCGACACGCGCACGTCATCCGGAATCGCCGGCGGCGTGCCATGGCCCTGGAAGCCCCGCTCGCGGATGAGCCACTGGCGGATGTTCTCCTTGTCCAGCATCCGCTGGTCCTCGCCCTGGGCGAAGCGCGCCTCGTACTCGTCCGCCACCCAGTAGCGGCTCGAGTCCGGCGTGTGGATTTCGTCGATGACGTACAGCTCATCGCCCACCTTGCCGAACTCGTACTTCGTATCCACGAGGATCAGCCCGCGCGTGCGCGCCCACTTCTGGCCCTCGAGGAACAGCCCCTTTGCCGCCTCGGTGATGCGCGCCCAGTCGCGCGCGCTCGCCAGGTTCTTCGCGAGAATCTCCTTCTCGGAGATGGGCTCGTCGTGCTGGCCGTACTGCGCCTTCGTGGACGGCGTGAGGATGGGGGAGGGGAACGCCTCGTCCTTGCGCATCCCGTCCGCGAAGGGCACCCCGTAGGCCGTGTGCGTGCCCTTCTGGTAGTCGCGCCACAGGCTGCCCGTGAGGTAGCCGCGCACCACCACCTCCACCGCGAAGGGCTCGCAGGCGCGCGCCACCGTCACGTTCGCGTCCGGCACGTCCAGCACGTGGTTGGCGACGATGTGCCTGGTGCGCTCGAACCAGAACGTCGCCAGCCGGTTGAGGACCTCGCCCTTGAAGGGGATGGTGGTCAGCACATGGTCGAACGCCGACAACCGGTCCGAGGTGACCAGCACCAGCCGGTCTCCCTGGCGGTACGTGTCACGGACCTTCCCCTGGTAGTGCTGGCCCAGGGTGGGCAGGTTCGTCTGCCGGAGCGTATGCGGAAGCTGCGCGTGGAGTGCGGAGGTGTTCACAGGAGGCGCCTCTGCCCCTCAGCGGGGCGGAAAGGAGGCGCGACTCTACTGGCCCGCGCCCGGCAGGGAAGCGGGACCTTGGGCCGCCGCCATGTACAGGAACGCCGGGTTGATGCGCAGGATGCCGTCCACGTACGCCGCCGCGTACGGCGCGCCCGAGGCCCGGTCCACCTGCACCCCGCCCGAGGGGTTGATCCGCCAGTGCGCCAGCAGCGTCCGGGCCACCAGCTCGGCCGCCTCGCGCTCCGACAGGCCCTGCAGGCCCTCGCGCCGATCCTCCGGCCAGCGCTCGCCCGCCCGGCCATCGAAGCTCAGCTGCAGCGGCGCCCCGGCGTCCGGCGCCAGGAGCAGATCCGTCCGCGCCTCGAAACCCGGGGCCGCCACCAGCTCACCGCGCTGACTGATGGGGAAGAGCACCGGGGCCTGCGCGGCCTGGCCCGCCTCCACCTCGGAGATGCGGGCCACCTCGCGGTACAGCTCCAGGCGGGTGGTGGACGTCTCGAACTCGAGCAGCTCGGGCGGACTGGTGAGTGCCTGTCGTGCGCTCAACGTCGCGCGCACGGGTGCACCCCCGACGCCACAACCGGTCAGGGTTACGAGGGAGAGGAGCAGGCTTGCGACCCAGCGACGCATCACCCGGGAATATACCGATGCGGGTCCGACACGGAAAGCTAAACTCGGATCCATGCTCTCGGTCGTGAACTTGACCGTCGTCCTCCACCAGACGCGATCACCGGACAACCTGGGGGCGGTGGCCCGGGTGATGGCCAATTTCGGCTTCTCCCGGCTCATCCTCTCCGACCCCGCCACCTACGCCTTCCGAGCGGCCGAGCGCCTCGCCGTCAAGAGCGACTCCGTCCTGGACGCCATGGCCGTGGCCCAGAACCTCCCCGAGGCCCTCCAGGACTGCGTGTACGCGGTTGGCACCACTTCTCGCACCCAGATTGAAGGCCGCACGGCGCTCACCCCCGAGGAGGCGGCGGCGCGGCTGGCGGAGCAGAGCCGGCGGGGGAGGGTGGCGCTGGTGATGGGGGGGGAGCAGCGGGGGCTGTCCAACGAGGAGCTGGCCTTCTGCACGGACTTCCTCGTCATCCCCACCAGCGAGGTGCAGCCGTCCATGAACCTGGCGCAGGCGACGGCGGTGCTGCTCTACCTGTGCTCGCGCGAGGGCCGGAAGCCCGCGGAGCAGCCGGTGGCCCCGGAGCAGCAGGGCGCGAAGATGGGGACGGTGCGCGCGCTGGGCGAGCGGATGCGCCAGGTGATGCTGGAGGCGCAGTTCCTCAACCCGCAGGCGCCGGAGCACATCCTCATGGAGCTGGAGCGGAGTCTGTTGCGTGCGGAGCTGACCCAGCGCGAGGCGGAGCTGTGGCTCACGGCCTTCAAGCACGTGGGACGGGCGATGGGCGGGGGCAAGGGCACTCCCGGGAAGGGAGCGCCCTCGCGAGGCCCCGGCCAGGACGGCTAGGCGGCGGCGTCGGCCTTCTTGTACGTCTCGGCGTAGTGCTTCTCGCACAGGCCGGCCTTGGACGTCTTCACGCGGCAGTCCGGCTTGGAGCAGGTGCGGTAACGGGCGTGGGGCAGCTCGCCCTGCCGCCACTTCTTGAAGTGGAAGAAGCAGTAGCTCTTGGCGCGGTAGGGGCGCTTGCAGCCCTCGACGGTGCAGGCCTTCTTGCCACCGGCCTTGGCCACGCGCGGCCACTTCTTCAGGGTCGTCTTCTGTGCTTCAGCCATGGAAATGCTCCTGTGTTGCGATAACGGTGCCTCGCGTCACCATGGGGAGACCCGCGGGGCGTGCAAAGGCGCTGTCTGTAGCTCTGGCCGTACCGGAACGCAAGGAGGCAGGCGGGGTTGCGGGCGCATCCCCCGTTTTCCGGCTAGGGAGAGGGGGCGTCCGGGCGGCCGCTGCCCCCCGTCGCCGGCTGCTCGTCCGGGGGGGGGCCCTTGGAGGCCTGCTGGACCTCGGTGGGGAGCTCCTCGAGCTTCACCCGCAGCTTCAGGGGCCGCTCCCCCCGGCGCACACGGAGGAGCACGCTGTGGCCCACGCCCCGGGCCGCCACCTGCCAGCGCAGCCTGGCGGCGCGCTCCACCTTCCCGGTGTCCAGGCCCTCGATGACGTCTCCCACCTGGAGCCCGGCGCGCGAGGCGGGGCCTCCATCCGTCACCTCGGACACCACCACGCCCCGGGCGTGGGCCAGCCCGTAGGCCTCGAGGGCGTCCGGGGTGCAGTCCAGCACGGACACGCCCATCCACCCGCGGCGCACGCGCCCGTACTTGCGCAGGTGCGGCACCACCGCCTTGGCGATGTCCACCGGGATGGCGAAGCCGATGCCCTGGCCCGCCACGTTGACGGCGTTGGCGATGGCCACCACGTCCCCGTGCACGTCCAGCACCGGCCCGCCCGAGTTGCCCGGGTTGATGGAGGCGTCCACCTGCATGTAGTCGAAGTCCCCGTCGCGGCCGTTGGGCGTCACGTCCGTGCGGCCCTTGGCGCTCACCACGCCCGCCGTCACCGAGTGCGTCAGCCCGAAGGGGTTGCCGATCACCACCACCCAGTCGCCCACGTCCACCCGCGACGCGGAGGCCAGCTTCAGCACCGGCAGCTTGCGGCCCGCGTCGATCTTCAGCAGCGCGAAGTCCGTGCGCTCGTCCTCGCCCAGCAGCTCCGCCGGGTACTCCTCGGGGTAGCCCTGCTCGGAGAGCACCGAGATGGAGATGCTCTCCGCGCCCTCGATCACGTGGGCGCTGGTGAGGATGTAGCCGTCCGGATGGATGATGACGCCCGAGCCGATGCCCTTCTGCTGCTCCCCCTCGGCATGGGTGCCCGGCTGCTCCGTGGTGATGGACACCACCGCGGGCATGGCTGACCGGGCCACCTGGCTCAGCACCGAGCGCTCCTCGCGGACGGAGCGCTGTTGCGCCTCCACCCACAGCCGCTCGTCCTCTCCCCGCCGCGCCCCCCAGGCTGGCGCACCCAGGGTGCCGCACAGCACTGTCGCCAGCGCGACACCCCTCCACCACCGTCCACCCGTCATCGTCCCGCCTCCGACCCCCGCCCGCCTCGCGAGAAGCTAGGGAGGGGGGGGCCGGAGGGGAAGCGGGGCGGCCGGCAAGGGTAGGGAACCCTACTTCTTCTGGGCGATGATGCGGTCGATCGCCGCCCGATCCTCGTTGGTGATGCGCTCGCGCGGCGCCGAGGCCGCTTGCTTCGTCGTCCGGGTGACGGTCTCCCGGGCGTCGTCCAGCGCGTCCTTCAGCTCGCCCTTCACCCGCTCCACCTTCGCCGGCTGCACGTGGCGCTTCCACTCCCGCTGCACGTACTCCATCGGCGGCCGTCCATCGATCTCACCGATCGCCAGGAAGACCCCGAGTCCCACCGCACAGCCCGTCCATACCAGGAACTTCACGAAGCCCATGGTTCACATCCTCCTACCCCCTCATACACGGGGGCAGGGAGGCCGGCCAGTTTCTGTCAGGAGGTGGGGAAGGGCGCTGACAGCGAGCGGGGGGCCCTCTAATGTGCGCGGCCTTGCAGCCCGAAGAGCTCTTCCAGGCCGCGCAGAAGCGTGCGGCGACGATCTCCCTCCCGCGAGCGCAGGAAGCGCAGGAGCAGTTGCGCGCGCAAGCATTGGCCCTGTTCGCCCGGATTCCGGAGCCACCGGTGTACCACCGGGCGGAGGACCCGGCGCGGAAGGCGGCCGAGGCGCTGGTGCCGGAGTTGGAGAAGGTGCTGGCGATGGCGTTGGCGGTGGCGCGCGAGTCGGGGCACTGGGAGGCCACGGAGCGCATCCTCGCGGCGTTGAAGGCGCATGGCGAGGCGCTGTGCCACACGGTGGACGGGCGGCTGGTGCAGGCGGAGGAGGCGTGGCGGCGGGCCATCGAGCTGGAGCGCCAGGCGCACCCCACGCGGGCGCTCGGGACGAAGGAGTCGGTGGCGGCGCCGGTGTACGACCGGGCGTCGGGGGCCTCGAGGTATGACCCGCGGCAGGAGCCGGTGGCGCAGGTGAAGCTCATCTGCCCCAACACGGGCTGCAAGCGCATCAACGACTTCGGGTTCGTGCCGGGGCCGGGGACGCGGCGCTACGTGTGCCCGGCGTGCGGCACGCCGTTCCTGGCGTACTTCGGCGAGCTGCGCGGGCTGGAGATCGAGCACAAGAGCAGCTCGCGGCGCTACTTCTTCACGGTGGACGAGGTGAGGGGCTCGGGCAGCTCGCGCATCGAGTTCGAGGAGGCGAGCGGCGAGGAGTTCCCGGTGGCGAGGAGGGACCTGCTGGTCTTCCTGTACACCGAGGCGCGTGAGCTGAAGGTGGTGCGCAACCTGACGAACGACCGGCTGATGTGGATTTCACCGGCGGGCTCGTGCTTCGTGGTGACGGCGGCGTTCGGGGAAGGGGCGCCGGAGCTGGTGGCGTTCCGGGAGTTCCGGGACGAGGTGTTGCGGCGCCACGGGCTGGGGCGGGAATTCATCCGGGTGTACTACCGGTATGGGCCGGGGGTGGCGGAGTGGGTGGTGCGGAGGCCGGGGGTGAGGCGGGGAGTGAGGGGGGTGCTGAAGCAGGTGCACCGGGTGTTGAAGACGACGAGGAGCGCAGGCACGTGACGGAGCAGCGGAACGCGGACACCGAGGGGCGGCCGGAGCAGGTGGGCGAGGGGAGCGCGCCAGCACCCGGGCGTCATGGATGGAGCAAGGTGCTGCTGGTGGTGACGGCGCTGCTGGGCCTGGCGGGGCTGGGGTACCTGGGGGTGCAGGAGGCGATGAGGTCGCGGCTGGCGTCGGACGGGACGACGGCGCCGTCGGTGCCGATGCAGACGTACGACGGCAAGAAGCTGTCGCTGGCGGACTTGCGGGGCAAGGTGGTGATGCTGGACTTCTGGGCGACGTGGTGCCCGCCGTGCCAGGCGGAGATGCCGTCGCTCATCAAGCTGGCGAAGGAGTACGAGGCGAAGGGGCTGGTGTTCGTGGCGGCGAGCCGGGACGAGATGCCGGACGCGCCGCTGTTCGTGGAGGAGTTCGTGGTGAGCCGGATGCCGGACCTGGCGCCGTACGTGGTGTACGCGCCGGACGAGATGGCGGCGGCGTTCCAGGTGACGGCGTTGCCGACGCTCTACTTCCTGGACCGGGAGGGCCGGGTGGTGGACGCGCAGCGGGGCGCGCTGTCCGAGGCCGCGCTGCGAGCGCGAATCGAAAGGGCCCTGGGCCAGTAACTCCAATCACCCCCCATTTCCCCTCTCCCCCCGGGAGAGGGACGGGGTGAGGGTATCCGGGCCCCGGGTTGCCCCCGTGAGCCCAACTCAGAACAAGTGGTTGAAGTCCAGGTAGAACCCCGAAGTGCCGTCACTCGGGCTGACGCCGTAGTCGAGCCGGAGGATGAAGTTGTCCTCCCAGGCGATGCGAAGCCCGCCGCCGCCCGCGTAGCGCGGCGTTCCCCCGTCGAGGAAGCGCAGATCGGCCCAGGCCTGTCCGGCGTCGAGGAACGTGACGAGGGTGAAGTCCAGGCGCTGATTCCCCGGAGCCACGGAGAGGAACTTCCAGCGCAGCTCCCCGTTGGCGAGCGCCTTCACCTGGCCCTGGAGGCGGTTCTTGAGGATGCCGCGGGCGGTGTACACGCCGCCGATGCCGCCCCAGCCCTCGCGCCACTCCACTCCGCTGAAGGCGGAGAGGAGGACGAAGGGAACGTCTCCGCCCATGACATCGACGAAGAGGCGCAGGGCGGCCACGAGCCGGTCGTCGAAGACGGGGTGGTAGAAGCGCAGGTTGGCGGTGGCGCCCCAGTACGAGAAGGCGCTGCCCGTCACCCCGGTGGCGCCGCGCAGCGCGAGCTCATGGAACATGCCGCGCACCGGTGCCGGCTCGTTGTCGCGGAGATCCAACAGCAAGCCGGCGGTCACCTCGGCGGTGCGGAAGGAGGCCGGCGCGTCCGAGTCCCCACTCAGCCCGGTGAGCAACCCCGCGCGGGCGTCCTCCACCAGCCGCGAGTCCCTCGCCTGTCCCAGGTCCTTCGCGGTGTAGCGCGTCTGCACCGTGGTGAGCCGGAAGCGATAACCGAGCGCCACCTGCCAGGGGCCACTCAGGGGCCGGCGCACGTTCAGCATCATGCTCGGCAGGGAGCGTTGCTCGAAGGTGTAGTAGCGCAGGCCGCGGAAGTCCGGGTTGCCCGGGCAGGCGTTCGGATCCGACTTCAACGCGTCCCGGTCCGCGCACGCGGCGAAGGCGGGCTCATACCCCGCCGAGCTCCCCAGGCCGTAGTACGGCGAGAACCGGTCGTTGAGCAGGCTGATGTCCGTGGTCAGTCGCCAGGGCGACGACAGGAAACCCGGCGCATCCACGATGAGGCGGTGCATGCCCAGCCCATTCGTCGTCTGGAAGAACTGCGCGATGAAGGCGAGGCGGTAGGGCCGCTGGGTGCCGTCGCCCGAGTCCACCACCATCAACCGCGCGCCATAACCAACCCCCTCGTCGCTGTTGAAGTTGACGAGCGGCAGGCCCTGCACGCCCCAGCCCGTCCGGGGCGCGGGGGAGGGCGCGGGTACGGGAACGGGCTCGGGGCCGGGGGCCGCGAGGGCTTCCTGGGGGGCCTCCTCCGCCCACGCGGGGGTGGCGGCCAGGGCGGTGGAGAGCACCACGGCCCACGTCTTCCGAATCGGATGCATGGAAGGCTCCAGGTACGTCAGGGCCGCAGCAACCAGGCCACGGCGAGTCCGAGATAGGTGCCCACGGCGTAGCCCATGATGCCGGTGGTGAGACCGGAGACCATGAGCTCGCGGTTGCGCAGCGCGCGCGCCACCGGGCCGATGAAGGGGGGGCCGAAGATGGTGGCGGTGGAGGTGATGAGGGCGGTGTCCGCGTCGATGCGGAAGAGGGCGGCGAGGGCGAAGTGCAGCCCCACGGCGAGCACCACCACGGCGGCGCAGAAGACGAAGACGAAGAGGCCCGTGTCGCGCATGCGGCTGGCGTCCGCGAGCGTGCCGACGGCCACGCAGAAGACGAGCAGCGCGTAGTCCCCCATGGCATAGCTGCCGGGCAGCTCGCGCACGGCGGGGACGAAGGACGCGGCCAGGCTCAGCGAGGTGATGAGCAGCAGCACCACCGGAGCCTCCATGCCGCCGAACGCCAGGAGCGTTCCGCCCACGGACATGCCCACGATGAGCGCGGCGAGGAGGAAGGCCAGGGCCATGCCGCGCGCCTGGCTCCAGGTGAAGCGCCCGGCCCCTTCCGCCTCCTGCGGGTCGCCGTCATCCCAGCCGGTGGCATTCGGGAAGCGCGGCAGGAAGAGCAGGGCGAGCCGCTGGGCCACCGTCACCAGGAAGAGGAGGTAGGCGGCGCCGACGACGATGTCCGCGGTGTTGAGGAGGATGAGGGTCTCATCGCTGACGCGGAGTGCCAGGCCGATGGCGTTCATGTTGGCGGTGCCACCGGTGTAGACGCCCACCAGCATGCCGGACATCTTCCACCACTCGTCCGAGCGGTCCGACAAGGCGAAGCCCACGACGGCGGCGCTCACCATGGCGGACAGGCACGCGAGGCAGAAGGACACCAGCGTGGGCCGCGCGAGCCGCATCCACCGGGGCACGTTCGTGGTGAAGAGGAGCAGGGGGATGGCCAGCGGGACGGCGGCCTCGCTGACGGAGAGACTCAGCCGCTCCTGCAGCCCCAACTCCGGGAGGTTGCCGAGGAGGATGCCGAAGGCGTAGCAGACGACCACGGGGCCCACCCAGGCCACGGGCTTGATGTGTCGCGCGGCGAGCAGGGAGAGCCCGGGGAAGCCCACGAGCGCGAGCACCTGGAAGAGCCCCACGGTGGTCATGGGCTCACTCCTGCTCGGGGACGTCGTACAGCCCGTCCATGAATTGGAGGATGAAGCCCTCGGCGTCCTTGGGGTCGGGGAGGGTGCCGAGCATGCCGTACATGGCCGCGCTGCCATCCGGGGCGGGCTCGCCGGAGGCGAGGCTGGCGGCGCACGTGCGCAGGTCATCGAGGAAGGGCTGCACCACGGTGGCATGGGCCGGCGTCACCATCAGGTGCAGCGCGGGAGGCATCATCTGCCGATCCAGCTTCCAGCCGCGCGCCTCCATGGCATCGCCCAGCGCGTAGATGTCCAGGGTGTCCGAGGAGAAGGCGAAGATGCTGAGCGAAGGCCTGCCCAGCAGCTCGAGCCCGGGGATGGCGGTGATACCCTCGCGCAGCGCCTTCGAGGTGTCGAGCACCGTGCGGGCCAGCCGCAGGTAACCCTCCTCGCCGAGGTACTTGAGGATGGCCCAGGCCGCGGCGATGGCCCCACCGGGACGGGTGCCGGCCATGGAGGGCGAGGCGTAGATGCCGCCGCTCCAACCGGCGTAGGTGAAGAACTGGTGCCGGCGCAGCTCGGGGGTGCGGTAGAGGACGAGGGAGGCGCCCTTGGCCGCGTAGCCGTACTTGTGCAGATCCGCCGACAGGCTGGTGACGCCGGGCACGGCGAAGTCGAAGTCGGGGATGTCGTGGCCGAGCCGCCTCGCGAAGGGCAGCAGGAAGCCGCCGAGGCAGGCATCCACGTGGAAGAGGACTCCCTTCTCCCGGGCCATGGCGGCGAGCTCGGAGATGGGATCCATCACCCCGTGCGGATAGGACGGCGCCGAGCCGACGACGAGCACGGTGCGCGGGCCCACGGCGGCGCGCATGGCGGCCACGTCCGCGCGGAAGTCGGGCCCGACGGGGACGTTGATGGGCTTCACCCCGAAGTAGTGGGCGGCCTTCTGGAAGGCGGGGTGGACGGAGGCGGGCAGCACCATCTCCGGCTCGGTGATGCCGCGCTCGGAGCGGGCGAAGTCCCGGGCCGTCTTGATGGCCATGAGGATGGACTCGGTGCCTCCGGACGTCATCGTTCCGGCGGCGGTGGGGCCGTGGAAGAGCTCCGCCGCGATGGCGAGCACCTCGGCCTCGAAGCGCCTCAGGCTGGGGAAGGCCAGGGGGCTGAGGCCGTTCTCCGACATGAACTCGGTGTAGGCCTCGGCGGCCACGCGGCGGATGTCCTCGCCCGCGTTGTAGACGAGGCTCCACGTCTTCCCCTCCTGCCAGCGTGCGTCCTCGGTGCGCATCTCGCGCATCCGGGCGAGCACGTCGTGATGGGACAGACCCTGGGAATCCAGGCGGGGACTCTTCGACATCGCATCTCCGGGAGTGTGGGGGGGGAGAAAGGCTGCTCCCGGTACTATAGGCAAACGCCGGGGGGATTGCTCCCGGCCTCCCCGTCACCGCTTCCCGGTATCGCCCTCGCCCTTCTTGTCGGCGGGGACGGTGCGCGCGGGCGTTTCGATCTCCGACTTGATGAGGCGGAAGTCGACGCGGCGGTTCTTGGCGCGGCCGAGCGCGGTGGCGTTGGTCGCGATGGGCTTGGACTCACCGAAGCCCTTGGCGCGCAGGCGGTGGGACTCGATGCCCTTGGAGATGAGGTAGTCCATCACGGACTGCGAGCGCCGCTGGGACAGGTTCAGGTTGAGGGTGTCGGAGCCAACGTTGTCGGTGTGACCCTCGATGAGCACGGGCCCCAGCTCGGGATTGCGGTCGAGCACCACGGCCACCTCGTCGAGCAGCTTGAGCGACTGTTTCTGGATGGTGGCCGAGCCTGTCTCGAAGAGGATGTTGCCCTTGATGCGGATGCGGTCCGATTCGATGACCACGAGCGGCGGATTGTCGATGGGGCAGCCATCGGCCTCGGGAGGGCCGGACTGGTCGGGGCACTTGTCCACGTTGTCGGGCACCTCGTCGCCATCGGTGTCCGGGCAGCCGTCATAGCTCTTGGGGCCGGCCATGTAGGGGCAGAGATCCTGGCCATCGGGCACGCCGTCGCCATCCGAGTCCCCGCAGCCCCCGTCGGCCTTGGAGCCGGCGGAGTTGGGGCACTGGTCCTCGCCATCCGTGATGCCATCGCCGTCGTTGTCCGGATCCGGGCAGCCGTCGTTGTCCCCGAAACCATCGAGGTCCTCGGCCTCCATGGGGCACCGGTCGCGCGAGTCGGGTACGCCGTCGCCATCCGAGTCGATGAAGACCTCGTCGTAGCGCAGGGCCAACATGACGCGCAGCTCCTCGCGGCCGTAGCCGCTGCCGAGCGTCACGCCGCGGCCCACGTTCAGCTCCACGCCCCAGTTGCCGTGGAAGTGGGCGCGCACGCCGCCGAGCACCTCCCAGGGCGTCTTGAGGGAGTCCGCCTGGCGGAAGTTGAAGGGCGCTGCGGCGGGCGTGGCCAGGTGCATCTCGGCGATGGCCTGCACGTCGGTGAGGCGGCCCACGTCGGGCAGGTCCACCACGGCGCCACCGCCGAACGTCACCTCGTTGCCCACGTAGAGGTTGAGGTACTGCGCATGCTGGGGACGCAGGCGCATGCCCAGGTTGCCCAGCACGCGCACCGGACCGAAGGCGCGCTCCACGGCGATGCGTGGCGCCACCAGCACGCTCCGCTCCCCGAGGAAGCTGCCGCCATCCCCGGTGGGGAGACGCACCTCGGCGGAGAGGGCGACGGCCACGGGGAACTCCTCTGGCAGCAGGAGGAAGGCGCGGGGCTGGAGCCGCACGTCGCCGAAACCGAAGCGGCTGACTCCGGCGGCCCCGGGGAAGTCCGGGGCATTGAGGCTGTCGCGCAGCAGCTGGAAGCCATCCCCCTGCGTGAGGGTGAAGGGCACGTCCGCGGCGAGCTCCAGCCGGCGGTGCAGCTGCCAGGCGAAGAGCGCGTGGGCATCCAGCCGGTAGGGGAGGAGGTCCCCCAGCTTCTCGTCGCCCAGCTTGAGGGCGAGGATGCCGCGGTTGTAGTCGAGGAGCAGGGCGCCCCGGAAACTGCCAGCGGGCTCGGCCTTGGCGCCCTCGAGGGCGATGCCGCTCCTCTGGGCAGGCGTGGCCTTCAGCGGCACGGCGTCGAAGCCGCGCGCGAAGGGATCATGGTCCGCCCGCGCCGTGACACCAGCCAACAGCAGGCACACCACTGCGAGTCGGGTTGCTGCGCTTCGCAAGGACCGCTCCCAGGGAGAGGCCCGGAAAGTCGGGCCCTTCAGTGGCTCGGCTCTTACCACCCACTCCCGGGGGGCGGAAGAAAACCCCCGCGAGAGTGTCTGCTCGCTACAGCTTCGCGCTACTTCTCCATGAAGGACTGCGCGGGCACCACCTGGATGGCCTCGGCCCGGATGGGCAGGGGCCAGGTGATGATGGCCTTGTCGTCCTCCAGCAGCGCGGGATGCTTGGTGGACGCGTAGGTGATGGGCGAGGGTGGCTGCTCCTCCAGGTTCCTCGCCAGCTCCTGGGCGTCCTGGGTGACGAAGGCGAAGTTGAGGGCCTCGGGACGCAGCCGCCGGCGCACGGCGGCGTGCACGGACTCGGGGGTCATCTTCGCGAGCGCGGCGCGGTACTCCTCCAGGAAGCCGGGCGTGCCGTAGAAGAGCGAGTCGATGGCGTAGCCGAGCCGGCGTTGATCCGTCTGCTCCCACAGGCGCGTGTAGCCCAGGAGGAAGCCGCGGCTGAGCTCGAACTTCTCCTGGGGAATGCCCTGCTTCACCAGCCGGTCGAGGAAGTAGACGGTGCCACGGGTGGCGAACATGCCGTTGGCGGGCACCACGGGGCGGATCCACAGGGTGAGGTCCTGCTGGGTGCGCGCGATGTTGGTGCGGTTGTAGGTGGTGCCGGGCTGCTCGATGAAGTGCTCGGCGTAGGCGTAGTCGCCGTAGTTGAGGCCGCGCTTCTCGCGCAGCTCGTTGAAGAGGACACCGGAGGACTGGCGGTGCTCGCCGAGGTACGAGAGGGCGAGGGCCACGGGGAAGAAGTCCGGATCCCCCCGGCGCAGGGGTGTGACGTAGCCCATGGAGACGGCGGTGGAGAGGGTGGGCTTCTGCACCACGAGCGCGCGGCCCGCGGTGGTGGGCACGGCGGGCAGCTCCACGCGCGGGGCGCCGGTGGCCGGGAGCGCGGACAGGCGCGAGACGACGGTCTTCTGGAGCGCCTCGTCCACGGGGCCCGCGAGGCCGATGACGAGCCGGTCCTGGGTGAAGACGCGCGCGGCGTGGGCCTTCACGTCCTCGAGGGTGAGGGACTCGAGCCCCTTCTCGGTGCCGCCCACGAAGTGCGCGTAGGGGTGGCCCTCATAGAGGAGCGCATCGAGCGCCACCTTGCCGAGCAGCTCGTCGTTCTCGCTGCGCAGCCCGTTGCGGACGTCGCTGAGGGCCCGCGCGCGCAGCCGCTCGAACTCCTGGGGCGAGAAGCGCGGCTGGAGCAGCACATCCGTGAAGATGTCGAGGAAGCGCGGCAGGTGGTCCTTGTGGACGCGGCCGGCGAAGACGGTGAACTCCTTGTCGGTGGAGGAGCTCAGCTCGGCGGCCATGGGGAAGAGCGCCTCGAGCAACTGGGCCGAGGTGAGGCTCTTCGTGCCGCCCTCGGACAGGAGGTCGGCGGTGAGCGAGGTGAGGCCCTCCTTGCCCTTCGGGTCATCCACCGAGCCCGAGTGGAAGACGAGCCGGAAGCTGACGATGGGGCTGGCCGGGTTGGCCTGGACGACGAGCCGCAGGGGCTCGGGACGCTTCAGGGGGACGGCGGGTACGGACGCGGGGGCCGCGGGAGCCGGGGGCTCGGCGGGAGCCTGCGCCTGCTGCTCGGCCTGGGGTGGGGGCGCCTCGGGAGCGGACGCGGTCTGGGACGTGGTGGCGCAACCGCCGAGGCACAGCACGGCGCAGAGGGCGAGGGAGCGGGACACGAGGGGACGCATCAGTTCTGGCCTCCGGCCTGCTTGGGGGTGAGGGTGAGCTGGGTGCGGTTGGCGGCGGTGAGGTACTTCTTGGCGAAGGTGACGAGGTCGCCCGGCTTCACCTCGGAGACCTTCTGGTAGTGGCGGGCGAGCGCGTCCGGCGTGCCGTAGACGCCGGCGAAATAGGACAGCTGGGTGGCCACGGCCTTGGCGGTCTCCATGTTCATGAGGAGCCCGTAGCGGGTGTTGCTCTTGATGGCCTCGACGCGGCCGGCGTCCACCTTGCCGGTGGCGAGCGCCCTCACGGCGGCGTTGAAGGCGTCGCGGACGGCGGCGCGGTTGCCTTCCTCCTGGAGGACGGCGACGAGGGTGAAGAGGTGCGGATCCCGGTGGATGGAGAAGTCGCTGCCGATCTCCTGGGCGAGCTGCTTGTCCAGCACGAGCTCCTTGTAGAGCGGGCTGGTGGGGCCGACGAGGTAGTCGGCGAGCACCGTCTGGAGGGCGGCGTCGGCGGTGTCGAGCCGGGCGGCGGGGGTGCGCCAGGCGAAGAGGTGGCGGGGCTGGGTGCTCTGGGGCCAGTCGATGTGGACGGAGCGCTCCTTCGTCTGGGGCGGCTCGGCGGGCACGGTGACGGTGGCGCTCTTGCGGTCCCACGGGCCGTAGTGCTCGCGCACGGCCCGCATGAGCGTGTCGTCGTCGAAGTCACCGACGACGACGAGGATGACGTTGTCCGGGGTGTACCAGCGCTCGAAGAAGGTGCGGCTGTACGGGTAGGCCTGGGGCATGGCCTTGATGTCGGCGTAGTGGCCGAGCGTGGTGTGCCCGTAGGTGTGCTTCGTGAAGAGGGTGCGGCCGAGCTCCTCCTCGATCTTCAGGTAGGGCTGGGCGGCGTTCTTGTGGTACTCGCCGAGCACGGCGAGCGCCTCGGTCTGGAAGGAGGGCTCGGAGTACTCGAGGTTGCGGAAGCGGTCGGCCTCGATCTCCACCAGCTTCTCCAGGCCGGCGGTGGGGCCGTACGAGTGGTAGAGGGTGAGGTCATCGGTGGTGAAGGCGTTGTCGTCGAAGCCGTAGGTGCTGATGACCTTGTCGCGCTCGCCCTCGGGGAAGTTCTTCGTGCCCTTGAACATCATGTGCTCGAAGAAGTGGGCGAAGCCCGTCTTGCCCGGCTCCACCTCGTTGCGCGAGCCCACGCGCACCACGGTCTGGTAGGCGATGAGACCGGGCGAGTTGAAGGGCACGCGGACGACCGTGAGCCCGTTGGGCAGGCGATCGACCTTCATGGGGTAGGGGAAGAAGGGGGAGGCGGCCTGCTCGGCGGCCGCGGCGGGGAGGGCCACTCCCAGCAGGAGGAGCAGGAGGGGGATGAAGCGCCGGTGCATGCGTGTCCTCATGTCGCTGAAGCACCCACGAGGTGGGGGGCCAGCAAACGGCGCAGCCTACCCGCTATTCCCACGAGCGGGCGGGCGGCGAGGGGAGGCCGTTGGAGGACGACAGCACGAGGCGTCAGAAGGATTGACCGGGCGCCGTCAGCGGTTATGGTGGGTGGAGCAAAGAGGAAGTGAGCGAAGTTGAAGTGCCCGAAGGGGGCGACCTGGTTTCGACGGGGGCATGGAAGTTCGAGACGCGTGCCGAGCTTGTTGGTTCGCTCGTAAAACCAACCGACAAAGACACAAAAGCCAACGACAACGTTGAGCTCGCGCTGGCTGCCTAACTAGCAGTTTCCTAGTGCGCGGTCCTCCTGCTCTCGGCCCGTGGGGCGGGGTAGGACCGTCATAATGCGGGCTGGCCGTCGAGGGTGCCTGGACTCTCGGCGGTGAGATCATCCAGGACCGGCTCACAGAATCCCGTCCGTGGGAGTCTGGGGGACGTAGCAAATCGCGGACTACGCACGTAGGGTCAAAGGACGGAAGGCTTTCGGACGCGGGTTCGATTCCCGCCGCCTCCACTGAAGTGAAAGAGCCCCGGCCGCCATCAGGCGAGCCGGGGCTTTCTTTTTCCGCCGAGGCTGCGAGGGATTTCTCCGAGCACGAGCGGCCCCAGGTTTTTGCTAGCCTCCTCACTTCCGAGGTTGAGCACGTGACCGAACTCCTACCGTTACACGCTGGTGTCGCAGGAGGGGCACCATGAAGCCCACGCTGGAGGACGTGGTGCGGCCGGACATGGTGGTGGGCGGTTACCGCATCGAGAAGAAGCTGGGAGCTGGCGGCTTCGGCAAGGTGTTCCTCGCGTGGCGAGATGGCAGCCCATGCGCCCTCAAGTTCATCCACCTGGAGAGCGTGGGTGAGTGGGGCTGGCGCGAGCTGTTCATCATGCTCCGCCACGAGTTCCCCAACGTGGTGCGGCTGCTGAGCCACTTCAAGTGGCCGGAGGAGAAGCCCGAGTACCTGGTGCTCGTCATGGAGTACGTGCCGGGAGTGACGCTCTACCGGTGGGCTCGGGACAACAACCCATGCGCCCGCGAGCTGGTGGAGAAGCTGCTGCCGCTCGCCCGGGCGTTGAAGGCGGTTCACGCCCAGGAGGTGAAGCACCGCGACTTGAAGGGCGACAACGTGCTGGTGCGCGAGGCGGACGGAGCGCCGGTGCTGGTGGACTTCGGCGCGGGCACCATGCCGGGCGCTCCTCGCGTCACCGGAGCCCTGGCCCCGGCCAACCTCCGCTACCGCAGCCCCGAGGCCGTGGCCTTCTTCCTGCGCGAGAACCGAAAACGGGGGGAGCGCTACGACTACTCGGTGAAGGACGAGCTGTACGCCCTGGGCGTCATCCTCTACGTGCTCGTCACGGACGTGTACCCCTTCAACGGCCCGGATGACGAGCTGATGGCGGAGATTCGCGCGGGCAAGCCCAAGCCCCCGCACGTGCGCAACTCTCGTGTGCCTCCGGCGCTGAGCAACCTGTGCCTGCGCCTGCTGGCCAAGACGGCTGCCCGCGTACCGGACGCCGAGGCCCTGTGCGAGGCGCTGGAGAAGTTGCTGGAAGAGGCGAAGGCGGACCCCCACCGCTGGGAGATGGCGCTGTGCTACGGCTGGACGGCGGACGGACGCACCACCGATGACGCGCCGGAGCTGGTGGGCCACGACAGCCAAGCGTGGCTGCGCAGGTGGATAAGGCAGAAGCCCAAGCGGGGCAGGCCGCCCGCGCCTCCCGCTGCTCCCGCCCATCCCGTCGAGCTCCCTGCCCTACCCGAGCCGCCCACCGCATCAACCGTCCCCACCCTTCGTACCCGGGTGAGACGCGCAGTTCCGCTCCTCGTGGCCGTGACCGTGGTGGGCCTCGTGCTGGGTGTGGTGAACGTCCTCGGCCAGCTCCGGCCGGCGCCTCCCGTCCCAACGCCGTCCCCTGCTCCAGGCCAGCCGGTGTTGACGTCTCCCGTACCTGCGGAATTCTCCTTCGACGGACCGATGCCATGGGCCACGCCCGTCCACGAAGTGGCGCCCCCGTGGAAGCCGCCCGAAGCTGACACAGGCGCAGCGCCCTCGAAGGCGGACACCCCTGCGCCCGTCACCACCGTGACGCTCAGCAAGGGAACCACCCGCATGAAGAAGAAGGCCCCCGGCTCACAGGTGGAGAACAAGGGAACCGGCTCCACCGGGGCCAACGTGCTGCTCGCCGTGGCCGCCGCCGCCAACATGGCCTGTCCCGGTGCCCAGGTCCGCAAGGCGCCCGCCCCCCAGGCGTGCCCGGCCGGTGCCGTCGAGACCATGACGCGCCAGCTCGGCATCCCCATCGGGAACAGGGCCGGGAGCGCCGTCTTCCCCGGGTGGGAGACGGGCAAGCCCGTCCCCGTGAAGGAAGGCGCCTTCTCGATTGAGCTGCAAGGCGACTGGGACGTGGATGGACGAACGGCATTGCCGAACGGCACCCGCCTCTCCGGCCAGCTCTGCATCGGGGAGAAGCGCGTCTACGGCCACATCACCCAGGCCGTGACGCCCACCGGGGACACGTTCACCGTCTGCATGGAACTGAGGGAAGCCGGTATCGAGCGTGGCCTGGAGAGCAGGTCCGATGGCGAGGCCATCAGGGTCAACCCCTTCGTGGACGTGAGGACGGTGAACCGCTTCCAGTAGCGCCATCCGAGTGCCTGGCGGGCAGGAGGCAGGGGGCAGCTCGCGCACGACCGGGGAGAATGGTGTGTTAGAGCCCACGCCTCCGGTCTCTTCGCTTTCTTCGTAGAGGTGCCCGCTCCGTGTTCGCCCTGTCCTCCACCGCCCTGCTCGGGCTGGCCCTACTCGCCTCACCCACCGACGCGACCGAGCAGGTGCCGCTCCCCACCTGCGAAGAGGGCACGCGCTACATCGAGCTGACGGCGGACGCCCCCAGCAAGCCGCCGGAGGTGTGCATCCGGCCGGAACTGACCCTCAACCTGCTCTTCGACGCGAAGCTGGCGCGCGTGGTGGTGGAGGGACGGGAGCGGTTCCGCCGGGTGAAGGTGGTGGACGACACCCTGATGCTCGTGGCCTCGGAGGCGCTGCACGACGGAGAGCACGTGCGGGTGACGGTCCACTTCGAGGACGGCGCGGCCCCTGCGAGCGCCACGTTCGTGCTGGTGGTTCACCCCTCCCAGGCGGAGCGGCAGGTGGAGGTGTCGCGCCACGAGCGCACCGTGGCCTCCCTCCGGCAGGGCGAGCAGCAGGCACGAGCCGAGGTCCAGCAGTGCCGGGAGGAGAAGGCGCGTCTCCAGGCCGAGTGCGGCGGTCAGGTGGGGCTGATGGGCCTCATCGAGAACGGGTGGCTCGACGAGAAGGACATCGTCGCCAAGGTGATTACCCTCAACGTCACCCGGCGTCCGGGAAACTCGCTCGTCGCGCAGAAGGTCATCAGCTACCGGGCCGTCGGACCGGAGGGGCGAGGACGAGTGGCCGTGAAGGTGAAGCTGTTCAATCCGGGAACAGTGGCGTGGACGCCCACGGGGGCGGCGCTGGTGGGCGCCAGGCAGGAGGCGCTGACGGGGCTGACGGTGTGGCCCCTGGAACCCATCCCGCCGGGGAAGTACGGGAGCATCACCGTGGAGATGAACGCGACGGAGCGCGAGGCCCGGGGCACCTTCATGCTCAAGCTGTGGGCGGATGAGGCCGGAGACGGGGGCGTGACTCTCGACGGCGTAACGTTCCCGTAGGCATACAGCTCCCCTTCATCGGGAGGTGGGCCTGCCCACCGGGGCCACCTCCTTCGCGTAGGCAATGGCGTTCAGGCTCTCCTTCCGGAGGAAGTGAGCCTTGCGGATGCGCAGGACCCTCCGCTCCGCGTCCTCCAGCATCTCCCATGCCTCCCGGGCCCGGCGGGGGTAGAGGTGGAGCGATTGCACGTAGAGGCAGGCGATGTGGACACGCAGCGCGAGGTTGGAGAAGCCGAGCCGTTGGACACGGCGAAGCCACTGGCCGAACTCCTCCCACGGCATGTCGAACGAGTACGCCTGAGAGATGAGATCCTCCGCGATGCTGCGCCGGGTCTGCTGACGTTCAACCTCGGTCTTTGCCTCGCTCAACCACCGTTTCTCCAGCTCCAGCAATGCACGCTTGATCTCCTCGTAGGGGGCGTCGGCCTTCAACAGCTTCACGAGGAGCTGGTCCTTTTCCTGCCCACGCGCCAGCCCGCGCTCTTTTCGTGTGCGTCGCATGGTTACGCTCCCGGACAGGGCTTGTCGTTGGCCTCCTTGGGCCATGACCCGTAGCGCATGCAGGCTTCGAAGCACGCCTTGCACTGCGTCTCGCCCCAGACGCGGCCCTCAACGCTTCCACCGCCAGCATCGATGCACCTGTCGTAGGCTGGCGTGCAGATGTCCTTGCGCCATCTTTCCTTCTCCGCGCGAGTCGGGAGCTTGGGAACCGCTGCATTTATTCGTTCAACCGACTGCGGCGGGGGCGTCACGCCACACCTCTCGTACTGGCCGGGGTTCATCTTCAGGCAGCAGGTGGCGGTGCTGTCCGTCTGGTTGCACTCGACGTCCGCGAGTGCCGCATCTGCACCCGCACACCCCGAGGCCAACATCATGGCGATGACAACCTCTAGGCGCGGGCCGCACGTGCTGCCCGATCTGCCAGGTCCCAAGAAGTGCATGAGCCCTCCTACGGTGGGTTGTCATGCGATTCTGGACCAGGTCGCAAAGACCATCAATCCAAGTAATGCGGTAATTCCTCGCCGCGTGGGGTTATCAACACGTCCAACCGTCTACTGGCCAATCAGCCGGGTTTCAGGTGAGGGTTACCCACTCCAACAGGTTGAGGCAAGCTACCGACTTGCGCAGTTGCACGGGACTTTCTTCAGGGGGCCACTCGTGTTACCTGAAAGGAACTCATTCTTCAATATGAGAACCTGAAAGGTTCAGGAGGCATCCTCGTGAACGAGCAACCAGGCAGCGGCAGCTTCCCCATCCGCCCCTCGGGTCCTGACGGTCTTCTCTTCGAGGGACCCGAGTACCGCTACACCTTCGTCGCTCCGCTGGCGGACGCACATGATCCCATGGCCATTGCCCGGCGCACCTCCTTGCACGGGGAGAGCGTTCCGTGCCTCGTCATCCTCAAGGGCGTGAAGATGCCGCCCGAGGACGAGCGCCGCCAGCGGGCCGTGGAGGAAGTGCAGCTCGCCACACGGCTGCGCCACCCCGGCATCGCCCAGGTGTACGGGCTGGCGGAGCACCAGGGCGAGCCCTACGTGGTGATGGAGCACGCCCCGGGCCTCTTCCTGGCGACGGCCATGGAGACGGCGCTGCTGCTGGGCAGGAGGCTCGCACCGGCCCATGCCGTCTACATCGCCGCCGAGGTGGCCGACGCGCTCCACTCCGCCTGGAACAGCCAGGACGAGGCGGGCCGGCCGCTGCACGTCGTCCACCGGGCGGTGAGCCCCATGAGCATCCGGCTGGAGTCCAGCGGCCGGGTGAAGCTCACCGACTTCGGCGTGGCGTACTCGCGGATGGTGGGACGGCTGGACACGCCCTCCAAGGTGCTGCGCGCGGAGCTGGACTATGCCGCGCCCGAGGTGGTGCGCCATCAGGAGCCGGATGGGCGGGCCGACCTCTACTCGCTGGGCATGGTGCTGCTGGAGATGCTGTCGGGTCAGTACCCGCTGGACTCCCCGGACGAGAGGCTGCCTTTCCCTGAGTCCCCGGAAGCAGTCCGGTACAGCGCTCGCGTGCGCGCCGAGCGTCCCACCTGGACGAGCGTGGGGGAGCTGGCTGACCGCATCCTGAGCTTCGGCCCGGAGGACGTGGAGCGCGTGGCCCGCAAGGTGCCCGAGCCGCTCAAGCGGATTCTCCACAAGGCCCTGCGCGGCAACCCGGACGAGCGCTACCAGAGTGGCGGAGAGATGAGGGACGAGCTGTGCGCATGGCTGAGCGGCCAGGGCAAGCGGTTCGGACGCTCCAGGGCAGCGGCGGAACTGCGAGCCCTCGACCGCGACAAGCCAGCTCCCCAGGAGACAGGCGCCTTCCCCATCGAGAAGGGCGTCCTGCTCACTCCCGAGGAGGAAGCCACGGCCGAGGAGGAAGAGAAGGAGCGGAGCGAGTGACCATGAAGAACGGCACGCACCTGATGAAGAAGAAGCTGACCGTCCACCTGGGAGAAATGCTGCGAGAGGCCCGGCTCGAGGCCGAGCTGACCCAGGCGGACGTGGCCGAGCGCGTGGGAGTGGTCACCGAGGTGTACGGGCGGATGGAGCGGGGCCACCTGACGCCCAGCGTCCTCACCCTGTGCAAGCTGTGCATGGTGCTGCGGGTGGATGCCAGTGCCGCCCTGGGACTGCAAACGGGCGAGGCGACGGCCTGGTTGAAGGAGTCCGAGCCCACCTCGGAGGAATCGCCGCAGATGCGCCGTCTGCTGCGCACCCTGCGCCAGTTGGACGACAAGCAGCTCACCGCTGTCGGTGACATGGCGCGCAGCCTCGTGCAGCCCGAGGCCCGTTAGCTCTCGCCCGAGAGGTGGGTGTCGGCCGTCTCCAGCAGCTTGCGCAAGAGCGCCAACCTCTCCGGCGGCCAGCCCTGCAAGATGTGGATGATGCGGCTCAGCTCCGGGTGCTCACCAGCCTCGGGTGGAGGGGTCGGCACCGTTGCCTCGTGGGCCTGAGTACCCAGGGACAGGAGCGCATCCGAGGAGATGCCCAGGGTCTCGCAGATGCGCCGTAGCGTGGGCACGCTGGGCACCATCGCGCCCCGCTCGACCCGGCCGTAGACGCCGGACTTCAGGCGCACCTTCTTGGCCACCTCCGCCTGCGTGAGGCCCAGCCGCAGGCGAGCAGCCCGGGCCGCGTCCCCCAGCGCGTGTCGCAGCTTCTCGTCCATGGTGTGCGTCTACCGCAACAGGAGGGGGACCGCGATGATCAACATCAACACGTGACGGGGACCTACCTGATGGCGGCTGCTCCCCCCCTCTATGACAACTTCGAGTTCGACTGGTGAGCAGCTCGGGCGGTGCGAGCCCAGGTGGCTGCGCCCAAGCCCGAGGAGCAGGACCAGGCCAAGGAGCTGCGCGTGATGCTGCGGCTCGTAGGGAGATGCTCCCGATTTCGTTCTGTCAGCCATCCCTGGAGACGTCGACTCATATTCTGGGCTGGAGGCTGGCGCTCTGAGGTACCGTCCGCTGTACGGGCCTGACGGAGACACCATGAACCGAGCGCTGCACCTGCTGGCGGACGATCCCATCTTCGAGTCCCGCGACGACAAGCTCAACCGCTGGGGCTTCGCCCGCCAGATCGTTGAGGTCATCCAGAGGTTGCCCGCGAAGGAGTCGAGCACCGTGCTCGCGCTGATCGGCCCGTGGGGGAGCGGGAAGTCCTCGCTGCTGGGGTTGGTGACGCGCTCCTTGGAGACCTACCACTCCGACGAGTGGAAGGTGGTGGCCTTCAACCCGTGGGAGGTGTCCTCGCTCGACGGGTTGATGATCGGCTTCTTCGAGGCCATCTCCAGCGCGATCCCCGACGACTTCCAGACGAAGACGGCGGGCGAGACGCTGCAGAGCTACGCCAGCAAGCTGCTGTCGCTGGGGGGCGCATTCAAGGTCCCCAGTGCGATTCTGGCGAACGCCATGGGGTTCCTCGACCCGGGCAAGCTGGCCGAGACGCTCGGGAAGCTCCTGGACAGCAAGGCCTCGACCCAGAAGCTCAAGAAGCGGCTGGAGGTGGCGCTCGCGGATCTCCCGCAGCGCATCCTGGTCGTCATCGATGATCTGGACCGGCTGATGCCAGACGAGCTGCTGATGGTGTTCAAGCTGATCCGGCTCCTGGGACGGCTGCCGGGCATCCACTATCTGCTCGCCTATGACGAGCAGACGCTCCTGTCGGTGCTGAAGGAGAGCCAGTTGGCGCGGGGCAGCCCGGACCGGGCGCTCGCGTACCTGGAGAAGATCGTCCAGGTCCGGCTGGACCTGCCCACCGTGCACCGGGTGCAGGCGGAGGAGATGATCCAGAGCTGTGTGGAGGATCTCCTCTCCGGGCTGCGCAAGCCCATCACCGATCAGGAGAAGGCCCGGCTGCAGGCGCTGCTGAAGAGCGATCTCCTGATGAGGCTGAACGAGCCGCGCAGCATCAAGCGGTTCTTCGCCCAAGTCGCGGCGTACCTCCCTCTGGTGGTGCATCGGGTGGACCTGCCGGACTTCGTCGCGCTGAGCTACGTGCGCACGTTCTACCCGCTGCTGTACCGCGAGCTGCATCGCCGCAAGCAGGAGCTGCTCACGAACAAGGGGCCCACCGATAGTATGGGCAGGCAGCTGCAGTGGCCCGTCATCGCCACGAGCGCTGGCGTGCCGGAATCCGAGGCCACGACGATCGTCAAGCTCATCGCGGCGGTCTTCCCGGCGGGCTCTTTCTCATCCTCGGGCGGGGATCTCCTCGGCGGGACCACCGAGCGGCGGGCTGCGGATACGCACTACTTCGAGCGGTACTTCTACTTCGGTGTGCCGCCGGGAGATGTGTCCGAGGACGAGATCGAGAAGGTGTTCTCCACCCTGGGGAGGGCAGGGACCGAAGCGGAAAGGGCCCGGCTCGAGGGTTGGCTCCGGGAGAGTTTCGAGCTGGTCCTCCCAAAGCTGAAGGCGCTGGAGCCTGGCCTTGACGCGCTCCAGAGAGCCCACCTCCTGATCGTACTCGCGCGCCGGTACCGGGCGGCGCATGAGAGCGGTGAGGACCTGCTCCAGCGCACCGACTTCCGGGACCTGTCACTCCATTTGCTCGTGGTCCTCTCCGAGGGTGCAACAGAGCTCGTGAGTCTGGCCCTCACGGACTCCATGGAGATCCGCTTCCTCTTCCGGCTGATGCGACTCCGTGTGCTGCTGCCCGCGAGTGACCGGCAAGGAGGGAGGGAGCTGCTGCTCAGGATCGCTCACCGGGTGCCGGAGATTCTCGCCGCCATGACGAACCAGGAGCTGCCCAAGGTGCAGTGGTGCATCGCCATGGCGGCCACCTGGGCGGAGGTTGAAGGACGCAAGCGCGTGCATGACTGGATGGTCGCGGAGTTGGAGCGCGCAGAGAGTTCCTGGCGAGTCGAGGACCTCCTCGGGTGCTGCGTTGTAGGGGTCAAGCCCGTCTCGGGAGGGTACCAAGTGGGGGAGTTCTTCACTCTCGACACGATGACACTCGAGGCGGTCGTACCCAGGGCCTGGTTGCTGGAGAAGTTGAAGGACAGGATCCAGAACGCCACCGAGACGGTGCTGCAGGACACACATAGGCAGGTGCCGTTCGCGGCCCTCATCAGCTATGGGCTGTGGAGACTCCACGAGTCGATCAACGACGTCAAAGAGGAAGTGGCGCGCCTCGCCGGGGCCCCCGATGAACGAGGGGATGCTGGGTGAGCCCCATCCCGTTGCAGCGTCAGATTACCGATGCGGCTCGTTCGTGGGGATGTAGCTTTCCTGGAGCAGGTGCTTCTTGAACGCGCGGCGTATGCGTATAGGCGGGATAGAGGCCATGTTGGGGGTGAGGGCAGGAGCGGAGGTGCCGAGGAGGAGCGCTGACAGGCGCCGGCCGAGCAGTGAGCCAAGCGGGTGGACAGGCCGCGCAGCCCCTTGAGATACACGACTGCCCAGGCCGACCTCCCATGGGGGGAGAGGTAGGCACGCAGGTGAACACGTCCGCCAGCAGCGTGGCGAGGTTGTCCCTCACCGCCGCATACAGCACCGTCCCCTCCGGCTGTCTCCGCCGGTACTCCCACCCGCGCTCCTCCACCTGCTCCTCCCCAGCCACTCCTCGCCAGGGCACACGCTGTCGTCAGCCTCCCACTGGGCTCCGTGGAGCCCCTGCCTGCTTGTGGGGTTCGGGACCTATGAGAGCAGGATGCGGAGGAGGGTCGCAGCCCGCGCCGGGTTGCCTCCTTCCAGGGTCGCCAGGGCCGCCGCGACGTGCTTTGCTACATTGCTACAGCAGACCCGCTCTGGAGCGCTCTCAACACAGCTCGGCGTGGGGTAGGGGAAGGTGTTGGCCGCCGTAATCCGCTGCGGGGAGCGGCTCCTTTGCCTCCCCATCTCGCCGGAGAGACGCACAGGGATGGGTCCAACCCAGGAGGACTCAAGGGTCTCGTGGGGTGAGGACGAGGCCGTCGAGGACACCGTAGGCGTAGAGGGCAGCGAATGCGTAGGCCCCCACGAGGTAGGAGATGTTGAGCCCTCGGGTCACGCTCGCGTCCCCGGCGCTGTACCGCCCGTCGGGGCCTCGCAGCGCCAGCGCCGTGTCCAGCGCTGCCGCGGAAATGGCCAGACTCGCCCCCTGCGTCACCGCCAGCACGGTTCCCTGGGTGCGCCGGCCGTGCTGGAAGTGGCCCACGCCGAAGGGCACCAAGTACCAGCCACGCGAGGGGGAGGCTGTTCCCCGGAGTGCCAGATCCGCCGCGGAGGGCTCGGGGGTTGAAGGGAGGGGCGGCGTGAGGGAGGGCGGACGGCGCATGGCGGTCATCGCGCCGATGCGCTCCCGATGAACGGTGCGCACGCGCTCCACGAAGGCGATGAAGTCCGGAGGGTATAGCAGCGGAGCTGACGAGACTTGACATGCTCCGGCCGGTGGAGAGGCTTCCAAGAACGCCGCGACGGCATGGGTACGCGCCGCCTGGGCGACATCGAGTGTGAGGAGCGGATGACAGGGGCCATCGTTGCAATGAGCGGCTTCCACTATCAGGTCCGGGTGACCGTTTGGATGGCCCTGGAGCTGATGTTCCATCGCCGCGTATGCGACGGCATCACCGTCGAGCCGGTGGATCGCGAGGACATCGAGGCGGTCCTGCGGAGGGCCGCGAACCCCGAAGGTGAAGAACACGCGGAGGCCCGCGCGGTCGTTGGCCTGAGCGACTCGCGCCTGAACGTCCAGGTGAAGCGGCGCGCCGCGCATTGGACGTCCGGGGACTTCACCAGCTTGATGACGGCGAGCATCGCGGAGCCAGACGCATCCACGAGTAACCGCCGCACGCCCCCCCTCGTCGCACTGAGGGACCCCTCCACCCGGTACCTCCTCGTCACCTCCTCGCAGGCGACAGGCGAGCACCTGCCGTCGCTGCGCGTACCGGAGTTTACCGCGGCCCCCATCGAGCCTCGACTCCCCGTGGCCGTGGAGGAGGCCGCACGGAAGCAGGGGCTCGATCCGGCACGGCTCGCCCCGCGTATCGCCATCATGGACATGTGCTCCGAGGAACTGGTCACACGCCGGTCCAAGGATCTGCTGATGACCCACGGGCACGTCCCGTCGACGCGCGTCGACGCATGCCTCGACCTCCTGGAGCGGCAGGTCTGGAGCAGGCTCCAGGGAACACACCCCGGACAATGGCGGCGAGAGGAGCTCGAGCAGGTCATCTGCTCGCCGGAGAGCGGAGGACGGCCGCGGAGCTCGCCGGAGCTCGTCGGCTTCGTTCCACCTGTCTCCTTTCGGATCGCGCAGGAGCGGTTGCAGGAACTCCATGCCGTCTTCCTGCTCGGCCCGCCTGGGAGCGGAAAGAGCCTGACGGCCACGACCCTGACGGAAGAGCTCCGACGGGAGGGGGTGCCCTTCGAGCTGGTTCTCGATCCGTCATGGCTCGAGGTCGACGAGCGCATACGGCTACCCGGCCGGCACCTCTTCGCCTTCGAGGACCCGTGGGGAAAATACCAGCGACGCGAGGGGCGTGAGGGGTGGGCCTCGGACCTGCTTGAGAGACTGAGGCGGGCGGGACCCGACAAGAAGTTCCTCCTCACCTCCGCATGGGGCCTCTACCCGGGGCCCGTCACGGAAAAGGAGCGGGAGAAGCTCGCCAGGTTCCAGGTCACGCTCAGCGCGGAGGACTACCCGCTGGAGGCCCGTGCCGAGATCGCGCGGCGCCGCCTGGGCGCCGCTGGAACCTGGCGAGCGGAGTGGCTGGAGGAGCACATCCCCGAGCTCGTTCGACGAACGGGCAATCCACTGGTGCTTGTCGAGTTCGTGGACCAGCTCGCTGGCCTCGAGACCCGCGAGAAGGCCAACTTCGAGTGCCTCCTCGCGGGAGCGCAGCACGAGATGCTCAGTGAGCGTCTTGCCAGGGAAGTCAGGGAGCGGGGTCTGTCCTTCGCCCTGGGTGCGCTCGTCATCTGGGCGTTGCTGACCACGAAGGGCACCGTGACGGAGGAGGCCGCCGGCCATTTCGGCCGAGCGCTGAGCGGGGCCATGGACGGCCAGGAAGTACGGGCCGTGGGTGTCCTGCGGTGGCTGCGTGACCGCCGCTCGCTGCGCGAGCGGACCACGGGCTACACCGTGCACCCCTTGCTCCAGAAGGGGCTCGAGCTGGCCTGGAAGAGTGACGACTTCGTGGACGCCATCGAACACGCGCGCGCGGACCTCGTCGAGAAGCTCATCCAGGAAGAGGACTTCGGGTGGGCGGTCACCATGCTCGAGGCCTTCCAGCCGTCTGTCCTCGTGTTGAGACCCACACGCCAGAAGGCGCTCGACACCTGGCTCCGCGACGGCGTGCTGGAAGCGCCGACACCCCACGCATTCGCTCAGTCCCTGTATCTCCTCCGAGCGTTCTCGAGGGCCGCCGATGCCGTGAAGAAGGTCACCGACGCCCTGCTGAACGACCAGCGGATGCCGGATGGCCTGAGTACCTTGCGATGGGTCGCTCCACGCTGGGCCGACGAGGAACTGGCCCAGATAGCGAAGGACGCCGCGGCCCGTCAGCTCGCCGGACGATACGTCGAGTGGATGCTCCCATTCACCGAACTCCCACTCGAGAACCACGAGCGTCGTCCGGAGTTCCTTCGTCGCTTCGGCTGGAACCTCGCGCCCGAGTACCTCCGTGGGCTCGACAGCGTGCTCGACAATGCGCCCGCCGGCACGACGGGAGAGTTCCAGGAGTTGGTGCTGGGTGCCCTGCTGGAAGGAGCGCCCTTCGAGGACGTGCTGATGCGCTGCGTGCGCGCCCTCCGGGCACATGAGCACGAATGGAACAAGCGGGTCCCTGAGACCGACTGGGGCGAGCAGGTGATGGACACCATGGCCCAGGAGCACTTCTCGGAGAAGGCCTCGGAGGGGGACGGGTGGCTCCAGGACGGGCTTACAACCGCCGTCTCCTGGAGGAGGCGGCAGCCCGAGGGCTGGCGGTGGATCCTCACGCATCCGGAGCAAGCGTCCTTGATCCGCCCCTGGGCCATGAGCCTGCTCAAGCGAGGACAAGACATGACCCCGGACGAGTTCGATGCGCTCATCGAGCTCGCGGAGACACACGACCAGGATGACGACGTGTGGAACCAGTTCCCCTGGGACTCCACACTTCCCACCCCCCTGGTGGAGACGTGGCTCCTTCGGCTGGAGGCGCTTCCCGCCCGACGTCTGCAACACCTCCTCCGAAAGGAGTCGCACTCCCTGGAGCCGGGCCGCTTTCAGGCGTCGTTCAGCGCCGCCCTTCGACAGGCCTCCGCGCGCCGTCGGATCGAGCTGGTGTTCGCGATGTTCCCCTTCCACCAGGGTAGCTCGGAGCATGCGGCCCTCGAGCCGATTCGTCGCCTCGTGAGAGAGGCGACACCAGGAGCGGGGCCGATCGAGAACGCGCTCCAGGCGCTGGGGGCAAAGGATGAGGAGGGGCTGATTCGCGCGACTCAGGCCTTCGACACGGAGGCGAGCGCCCTGCTTCGTGCGGTCGTGCTCAGCCAGCGACACACCTGGGCGGCGACCGCGCTCCTGTTGCTGGCGCGCGCGGGGGCGCCAATGCGCGAACAGGCCCAGCAGCTGCTCCACTCTCCGGAAAAGGAGGCGCGTTTGCGCGCCGGGCTCGCGCTGCACGCCGACCCCATGGCCAGGGAATCGGTCAAGGCCCTGCTCAAGGACCCACATTACCGCTGCCGCCGCCTGGCCATCGCGATGCTCGCGGACTCCTCGAGTGATGAGGAGCGACTGGAGCTTCTCGCGATGCACACCGACAAGAGCGGTCCCGTCCGCCAGGAGGTCGCGGAGACCATCGACCGCCTGGGCTGGCTCGACGGCATCCCGGCGCTTGAGGCGCTCGCACGAGATACATGGGACCAGTCCTGGTACGTCCACGAGGAAGACGGGGCGGATATGCCGGTGCGGAGTGCCGCCAGGCAGGCACTTGCGCGTCTCCGTCTTGGGGAGCGAGTGGAAGGGACCGAGGCGGAGCGATGGCCGGTGGGGCTGCTGAGCTACCTCGGTCGGTAACTCACGGGCTGAGCAGCACGTCTCGTAGGAGCGCGAACGTCGCCGCCAGATCCTGCAGCGACTGCTCGAGTCCTACGAAAGCAGGATGCGGAGGAGGGTCGCAGCCCGCGCCAGATTGCCCCCTTCCAGGGCATCCAGGGCCGCCGCGACGTGCCTTGCTACATTGCTACAGCAGGCCCGCGCTGGAGCGTCCTCAACACAGCCCAGCATGGGGCAGGGGGCGGCGTAACCGGCCGGAAGTCCTACGGAAACCGCTCTCGACCGCTCTGGAGCGCTCTCGCCGGAAGTCTCTGGCGGCGGGTTCGATTCCCGCCGCCTCCACTGAAGTGAAAGAGCCCCGGCCGCCATCAGGTGGGCCGGGGTTTTCTTTTTTGCGCGGGGGATGGGGGTCGTCAGGCGACACCGGCATCGGCGAGTGTCCGCTGGAGCGATTCGCGGGAGCGCCGCGCGATCTCCGCGGGCGACCGGCCCCTTCACGCGCCAAGCTCGCCTCCTCCTCACCTGCTTGGGGGAGCACTGGTGCGCGGCGCGCAGAGCGCAGGACTGCCTGCGGAGTACATCGAGCGGCTGCGCCTCGGGGGAGTAGGACCCGGACAAGTCGCGGTGAAGGCCACCAGGCCGTGACGTGAGGCTTCAGGCCACCGCTGCCACGCGCGTGGTGGCGAGCGGCAGGACCTTGCCCTCCGAGGGCTTCCACTCCACCAGCGACACCTGGGCGCCTCCGCTCGCATGCGGCTCGGCGATCACGGCGGTGAAGCGGGTCTCCAGCTTCGCCAGCTTCGCCTTCTCGGGGGCGAGCCCGGGGTTGCGCTGCAGCTCTTGGAGGAAGTCCGTCCACACCGCGTCGGACGCCTCCGGTGAGGGCAGCCGCATCACCCAGATCCAGCTGCCCGAGTTCGCGTAGACCCTTCCAGCGTCCTCCTTCCAGCGGCTTGCATGGGTGTGGCCGATGATGACCGCTCCGGCCTCGAACTTCTCCGCCAGCCGCCAGGCCTCCTTCGCCTCCGTGGGCTCCAGGCTGAAGTAGCGCTCACCGCTCTGTCCCACCACGAGCCGCTGCGTGCGCGCATAGGCGCCCAGGCAGGCGCGGGCCAGCTTGAGGCGGGCCTGGGTGAGCACCTCCTCGTCCCCGTCGAAGCTCATCGCCGAGGAACCGAGCACCCGCTCCAGCTCCTCCTGCTCCTCGGCGGTGAGGCCTGCCTCGGCGAGCCTCGGGGCCAGGCCCAGGTCCGCCGGGGCCGGCTCCTCGGGGTCGAAGCTCATCGGCATCTTCGACTTGCGGAACAGCTGCCAGAGGATGTCGAGGGAGGTGCGCTGGAACATCAGCTTCACCGCCGTGGGGTTGACGGCCAGGGCCGCCATCACCGCGCCCTGGAAGTCCGGCACCAGCAGGTCCGCGAAGCGCATTCCATACTGGCGCTTGAGCGGATTGAGCAGCGTCTTCACCAGCACGGAGCCGGCGGAGTACTGGTAGTCCTCGGCCCGCGCGCTGTCGGCGGCGCCCGGGCCGGGCAGGTGGGCGTACTCCACCTTGTTCCAGTCGTCCCCGTGCTCGCCATGGGCCAGCAGCAGCCGCGCTCCTCCCACGTCCAGCAGCTCCGGGGTGTCCCCGCGGCGGAACACGAGCCGGGCGGCCACCTCGCGCGGCTGGCGCAGCGCCTCGCGAAACACGGCTTGCACCTCGCCCAGGGCCAGCTCGATGTCATGGTTGCCCAGGCGCATGAGGACCTCACCGCCCCCGGCCAGCAGGCGTCCCAGGGAGGCGAACACCGCTGCCGTGGCGGGGCTGGTGACGAGCGCTCGCGCCTGCGCCACCGCACGCTCCGTCTGGAGCTGGAGCGGATCCTCGTTCATCAGGAAGTCGGCCGTGTCTCCATTCAGCACCACCCGGGTGGGACGATCCGCGAGCGAGTCGAGATACGCGGGGAGCGCCGTGTCTCCCGCGAAGATGTCGTAGCCCTGTCCGTTGCCCAGGTGCAGGTCACTCAGGATGACAGTGCGCATGTGAGTCCTTCGAGGGTGAGGTGCTGGGAGTCTTCAGATCTCCTCTAGCAGACCTGGGCCGCGGCGGACCAGACAGGCGCTGTCCGTGGTGGCGCTTGGGGGAGTGCGCTAGGGTTGGCGTCTCCGTCGTCATTCCGGGGGGAAGATGGGCCCGACCCAGAAGAAACCGTATGCGCTGGTGCTGGAGTTCTCGCGAGCCCGGGAGGCGGGAGACCCGTACGCCTTCCGGTTCGAGGAGCAGGATTACCAGCTCCGGCTGGAAGGCGGGGTGTTCCAGAACGCGCCCTTTCCGTGGAACCCGGGGGTGTTGGCGGACCTGGAGGCACTCGAGAGCCCCACGCCTGGGAGCGAGGCGGTGCAGCGCCTGGGCAACAACCTGCGCTCCTTCCTGGGACGGCTGGATTGGGGAATGCAGGAAGCGGCCATCGAGCAGGCGCTGGCCGAGGGCCGCGAGGTGCAGGTGTCCTTGCGCTCGGGAGCGGCGGAGCTGTACGCGCTGCCGTGGGAGCTGCTGACGCTGAAGGGGAGTGGGCAGCACCTGGGAGAGGTGCCCGGGTGCACGCTGCGCTACGAGTGGCCCCGGGCGGAGGGCCCGGCACGCACGGCTGCGCCCGCGGAGGGGGGACGCATCCTCTTCGCATGGTCCACGGCGGCAGGAGACGTGGGGGCGGAGGCGCACCAGAGAGCCATTGCGCGAGCGTGCGAGCGGGGAGACGTGCCGTTCGATGCGCGCCAGGACGTGCTCGGCAATGTGTCGCTCAAGGGGCTGGCGGAGGCGCTGAGGACGGCCCGGGAGCCCGTCGCGGTGCTCCACATCCTCTGCCATGGAAGCCAGGCAGGAGCCACCTATGGGCTGAAGTGGAATGCCTCGCGCGAGGGAGGGGAGCCGGACTTCGTGGATGGAGCGAGGCTGCGCCAGGTGCTGGCCCCGTACGCCAGCACGCTGCGCCTGGTGGTGCTGAGCGCGTGCCGGAGTGGGAGCTCGGGCGAGCCAGGCAGACACGTGGGGAGTGTGGCGCAGGAGCTGCACCGGGTGGGGATTGCGGCGGTGGTGGCCTCGCGGCTGCCGTTGTCGGTGGCGGGTTCCATCCGGATGACGGAGGTGCTGTACGAGCAGCTGCTGGGGGAGTCGTGCTCGCTGGAGCGGGCCTTGGGGGAGGCGCGGCAGCAGCTGAGACTGGAAGGGCGCCAGCTCGACTGGGCCTCGCTGCAGCTCCTTGCCCGCGCCGATGAGGGGACAGATCTCCGTCCGCTGGCGCTGAGGCCGTACCGGGGCCTGCTGGCCTTCGAGGCGAAGCACCGGCGCTTCTTCTTCGGGCGGGAGGCGCTGGCCAAGGAGCTGCGGGAGCGGGTGCGGGAGGCGGTGGAAGGGCAGCGGCCCCGCTTCCAGGTGGTGGCGGGAGCGTCGGGCGCGGGCAAGTCCTCGGTGGTGATGGCGGGGCTGGTGCCGCTGCTGCTGGAGGAGAAGGACTGGGACGCGGTGGTGGTGCGTCCGAGCGAGCTGGTGGGCGGGGGCGGGGGCTCGGAGGGGAGCTTCCCCTCGCTGGGGGGGCTGCGGAAGCGGCTGCGTGCACTCGGTTCCAGCGAGCCGGTGGTGGGAGGGCCGGGCGCCTCCGAGGCCGAGGTGCTGGAGGAAGCGCGGCGGCTGCACGAGAAGCGGCCCGGGCGGAAGCTGCTGCTGGTGGTGGACCAGTTGGAAGAGGCCTTCACCCAGCTGTCAGGCCCGGAGGAGCAGTCCGCGTTCGTGCGGGTGTTGTGGAAGCTGGCGATGCGTACCGGGGGGGAGTGCGTGGTGATGAGCACCCTGCGGGTAGACCACTTCGAGCGCTGTGGAGAGGTGGCGCTGGACGAGCGGACGCGGCTGGACAGCGTGGTGTACTCGGAGGCGCACCGCCTCTTCGTGGGGCGCATGGGCGAGGAGGAACTGGCGGCGGCCATCGAGAAGCCCGCCCGAGCGGTGGGGTTGGAGCTGGAGGCCGGGCTGGTGCAGAAGCTGCTCGCGGACCTGGGCCAGGAGCCCGGAGCGTTGCCCTTGCTGGAGTACGCGCTGGACCTGCTGTGGAAGAACCGGGTGGGCCGGAGGCTGACGCACCAGGCGTACGCGGACATGAAGGGAGTGACGGGAGCGCTGACGGAGACGGCGAACCAGCTCTACGCCTCCTTGTCGAAGGCGCAGCAAGGGCAGGCGAGGCGGCTGCTGGTGAAGCTGGTGGGCTCGCGGGACATGACGAGCCCGCGGACGCGGCGGCGGGTGTGGGTGGAGGAGGTGAGACCGTCCGGGGAGGCGGCGCGCAAGGACTTCGAGGTGGTGCTGGAGAAGCTGGTGAGGAGCCGGCTGCTGGTGAACGGGGAGGAGGAGGGGCGAGTGTGGGTGCAGTTCGCGCACGAGGCGCTCATCCGGCGGTGGACGATGTTGCAGAAGTGGGTGAAGGCGGACTGGGAGCGGGAGCAGCAGCTGCGGGAGCTGGAGGCGTGGGCGGAGGCGTGGGAGGAGCACCAGCGGGGAGAGGACCGGGGTGCGTCGTACCTGCTGACGGGGGATCGGCTGGGCTACGCCCACCAGGTCCGGGACAGGTATCCCGGAGAGTTGTCGGCGAGGAGCTTGCGTCTGGTGGGGCAGTCGGATGCGGCCGAGGCGGGCAGGAAGAGGCGGCGGAAACGGGTGCTCTCCGCGATGGCCGTGCTCGTGCTGCTGTCCGTCGCTTTCGGGCTCGTGGCGGCGTGGCAGGGAAGGCAGGCCCAGAGCCAACGGCTCGTGGTGATGGATACCTCACGAGTTGTTCACGCCAGCAACCTGCTTGGGCAGGTTCCGACCCTTGCGGCTCTGGTGCTACGTGAGGTGACGCACCCGGAAGGAACGCTGGAGTGGAGACAGACCGCCATCGACATTCTCCAGCGTCCTCTGAGCAGCGCGGTTCTTGCTGGGCACCAAGAGAGCATCAGCTCTGTCTCCTTCAGCCCGGATGGAAAGTGGGTGGTGACGGCCTCCTCGGACGGGACGGCGCGGGTGTGGAGTGCGGACGGGAAGGGCGAGCCGGTGGTGCTGCGCGGCCATGAGGATTTAGTGAAGTCCGCCGCCTTCAGCCCGGATGGCAAGTGGGTGGTGACGGCCTCCTGGGACAAGACGGCGCGGGTGTGGAGTGCGGACGGGAAGGGCGAGCCGGTGGTGCTGCGCGGCCATGAGGAGGTTGTGACTTCCGCCGCCTTCAGCCCGGATGGCAAACGGGTGGTGACGGCCTCCGCTGATAAGGCACGAATCTGGACGGTAGGGATTGCAGAACTCCAGGGTTTGCTGCACTCCGCTACGAGCATTTGCCTGGACCCGAACGAGCGCCAGCGCTTCCTTTCGGAGTCTCCCGAGGAATCACAATCAGGCCATGAGCAATGCGAGCGCTCGCACAGCCGGACGCCAGCAGCCGCGGTCCTCACCCAGTGAGTCTGTTGTCCGGATGCCCTTCCACCCCAGGTGAGGCCCATGGAGTTCGAACTGCTGCTGGCCGGTGCTGATGACCATCAACCCATCCTGAGAGAGGGATTGCCGCTCGACACCGCGGCCCGGCAGCCCAGGCCCGAGGCTCCGCGCACCCCTGAGCATCTGTATGACCAGGGCGGCGACCCGGACTCGCTGCCGCTCCAGCGCTGGGGCGTGGTGGCCCCCGAGGGTGCACGGGGAGACAGGCTGCTGGAACTGATGGCCCCGCTGCGCGCGCTGCGCCGGGAGCAGCAGGAGGGCGTGGAGCCGCGCGTCTACCGGGTGCCTCCCGGGCAGGATGCCACGCAGGCCGTCCAGTGGATGAAGACCGTCCTGCACGATGAGCGCGTCCCCACGAGGGACCAGCCCCGCTACCTGCTGCTCCTGGGCGACTTCGACGAGGTGTCGCTCGAGCTGCAGCAGGTGCTCGCCAGCGACGGCTTCGTGGGCCGGCTCGCCTTCTCCTCGGACGCCGGTTACGAGGCCTATGTGCGGAAGGTGCTGCGCTGGGCGCGCACGCCCCTGCCCGCGCGCAAGGCCCGTGCCCTCTTCTACACCGCCCACGATGGCACCGCCGCCACCACCCTGGGCTACCACGCGCTCGTGTCCCCCAGCCTCGCCAGCTGCCGTGCGCTCCAGGAGCGGGGCGACTTCCCCGCCGAGCTGCTGACCGAACTGGGCCAGCCGGCGGACTGGTCCAAGGAGCTGTTGCTGGAGCAGGTGTCCTCGCCCCAGGCCTCGCTGCTCTTCACGGTGAGTCACGGGCTGGGTGCGCCGCGGGGGGGCTGGAAGACGGTGGAGGAGCAGCGAGCGCTCCAGGGCGCCATGCACCTGGGGGCCCATGGGAGACTGGAGGCCTCTTCCCTGGCCTCCACGCCCTTCCTGCCGGGTGGCATCTGGTTCTACCTGGCCTGCTTCGGCGCGGGCACTCCCGCCCGGAGCGCCTATCACCCGTGGCTGTCCCAGCTGCGCGGGGCGGGCGAGTTCTCCGGCCGGCTGGAGCGGGTGCTGGAGTCCCTTCCCCGCGAGGGGGAGCGGCCCTTCGTCGCCGCCCTGCCGCAGGCGGTGCTGGCCAACCCCGAAGGGCCGCTGGCGGTGGTGGGACACGCGGACCTGGCCTGGACGTACTCCTTCCAGGACATGGGCCAGGACGGCCGCCCCCGCCCCTCGCGCTTCCAGGGCCTGATGAACAGCCTGGTGAGGGGCCGCCACGCGGGGGTAGGCCTGGGCGAGCTGTTCCGCTTCTTCACCCAGGCCAACACCGAGCTCACCCTGCTCTATGACCAGGAGGCGTATGCCCCGGCCTCCAGCGGGGGCAGGCCCGTGGACCCCGCGAAGCGCGCGCACCTGTGGATGCTGCGCCACGATCTCGCGGGCTACATCCTGCTCGGAGACCCGGCGGTGACGCTGCCCCTCTCACGCGAGGTGCAGGCCGCGCGGCCCCAGGCGCCCGAGGCGCGCATCTCCTCGCTGCTGGGAATGCCCGTGGCGGCGCCGAGTCCGAAGCCCTCGGCCGACGTCATGGCCGAGGCGGTGCTCGCGATGCTCTCCGGTGAGGAGAGCCAGAAGGCCATCGCCGAGCGGGTGGGGGTGACCCTCCAGGAGCTGCGCCGCTGGGAGCAGGCGTACAAGGACGCGGGACGGGCGGCCATGGAGCGGCTGCGCGCGTAGCGGCCATCGAGCTCGAGCTGGCGCTCGAGCCTCAAGTCAGGTGGGCCACCTCCACCACGAGGCGGCCCACCTTCAACTCCCGCAGCAGCCGATACAGCTTCGGGGAGAGGAGGATTTCGGGTTTCGGGTGCAACACGCCCCGTCGGGCGCCCGTGAGCTGCCTCGTCCGGACCAGGTCACTGCCGTCGTAGCTCTCCTTTCGTACCCACAACTCGGAGAGACGATTCAAACCGAGCACGTGGCCCTGAGGGCAGCGGTACTGCCCCTGCTCGTCGAGATCGAAGAGGTCGTTGCCAACCAGGGTGGGCGCAACGACATCCACCGGCGCGGAGGTGATGGTGAGCTGACGCCAGTCCTCGAGGAGACTCCCCGTTGGCCCTCGTACCGGTAGGAATCCGGCTCCCGTGATGCCATGGGTTTGAAGGGCCTGGGCCAGCCGATTCGAGATGACCATCTCCCTGGCGATCGTAAAGCTCAGATCCCGCTTCGGAATGCTTTCCGGCTCGAGGTGCAGCTCCGTTGATTGACGTGCACCTGCGCCGCAGAGGGGGCAGGCCTCCGATTCGTCATACTCCGTCCCGCACATCTCGCCGCAGGGCTCGAAGATGGAGCGGGGGCGAAGAGCAAATAACTGGGCGGATTGCATCTCCTCGGGCGTGTAGTGGCGGGAGATGGACCAGCCCGTGTAGAACGAGCGTCCTCGCCGGTTGAACTCGCGATCCAACTCGCCTATCAGGCGGACCCGCTCGTCCTTCAGGGGCAGCCGGACATTGCGGACGTTTCCCAGGCTCCTCCCTATCTTTCCCAAAAGCGAACTTGCCTCGGCTTCTCCAATCCTGAATTCGATGATCTCGCGCATGGTCAGGGATTGATTCCGATGAGTTGGGGGATGGGGTACTGGGAGTAGATCTTGAGCAGGATTTCCTGACGCCGCTGCTGAGTGGGCTCTCCCCTGTCGTAACTCCATTCCCTCCGGAACTCGCGGGTGAGCAGCTTGTGGTAGGCGGTGGGAATCCGGTACGTCGTGCCGCTCCTCGGTCCACCGAGGTACACGGGAACGAGGTGGTGGTCCTGGTATCCCTGGCTGTTGGGATAGAGCGCCTGTGCCTCGGCCAACCGCTGGACGTAGAGCTCGCGCGCGGCCTGCACCGCCGCCAGGTCCGCCGCGCGCCGCTGCATCTCCTGGCGCTGCCGCGGAGTGGGACGAGGGTTGAGCGAGGGCGGGCGCCGCACCGGAGGACCTCCCGGGCCACCTCGTCTGGGAGGGCGCCTCGACAGGAACTCACCCTGCTCGTTCCCCGCAACCTGGGCGGGTGCGGACTCGACCGTGTCCTCGAGCTCGACGACGGAGATGCGGTAGCCGGCCGAGCGCAGCGCCTCCGCGCTCCAGCCACCGAGGCTCACCTCGTCGAGTTCCACCGGGAGGAAGACGGCCCATTCATCCAGCTTGTCTGCTTCGCCACGCACCAGCAGGCTCGCCCCCGCCGGAGCCGAAGCCCCCATGCCTTCCACGAGTGGGCGGGAGGGGCTCGGGGTGCACCCCAGGAGCATGAGGACTCCCAGCAGCAGCAGGCGCATCGGAGGTGCTCCTTCCGGGCAGAGTGCGGAACCGAACGTCCAAGGTCGCACTGCCGTAAACGAGGAGCTAGCCGTTGAATTAGTGGGCGTTGACCTCCCAACGCGGCCGGTCCTCCCGCTCCGCCGGAGAGGAGCGCCCCCTGCGTCAGGGGAGTTGACGCTTGGAGTCACCTTCAGGCAAACCACTCTCCAAGACACCCGGCCGCAGCCACCGGATGCACCTGCTGGAATGGGAGCTCGGGGCGGGCTGCCCGCGTGCGCACCGAGCGTCCCACCTGGACGAGCTGCGTGCACCGGACCATGTGGAACACCGATTCCGGGGCAAGTGGAACACTGATTCCGGAGCAAGTGGAACGCCCATTCCGGCCATGTGGAACACCGATTCCGGGCAAGTGGAACGCACCCGGAAGGTAGGCCGAGGGATGGGCGACACAGTGGAGCGTTGACGGTGCTGGACGAGCCGCCGCCTCTGACCTCCCCCCAAAGGAGGACTTGATGGCGGCAGAGAGGCTGTCCATGCGCAAGCTGAGAGAGTTGTTGAGGCAGAGGTTGGAGCTGAAGCTGTCGGTGAGGGAGATAGCCCGGAGCCTGGGAATCGGCGTGGGCACGGTCAACCGCTACCTGTACCGGGCGCAGGCGGCGAAGGTGACGAGTTGGCCGCTGCCGCCGGAGTTGGATGACGACGCGGCGCTCACGGCGCTGCTGTTCGCGGACGAGGGGAAGGTGGTGGCGAGCCGGCCCGAGCCTGACTGGGCGCACGTGCACGCGGAGCTCAGGAAGAAGGGCGTCACGAAGTTGCTGCTGTGGCAGGAGTACCGGGAGACGCACCCGGAGGGCTACCAGTACAGCCAGTTCTGCGAGCGCTACGCGCGGTGGGCCAAGAGCGTGAGCGTCACCATGCGCCAGGAGCACCGGGCCGGGGAGAAGTGCTTCATGGACTTCAGCGGAGACGGGCTGCAAGTCCACGACGCGGTGAGCGGAGAGGTGCGGGTGGCGAAGCTGTACGTGGCGGTGCTGGGGGCCAGCAACTACACGTACGTGGAGCCCGTCTTCAGCGAGGACGTGGCCACGTGGGTGGGGTGCAACCAGAGGGCGTTCGCGTACTTCGGAGGCGTGTCGGAGATGGCGGTGCCCGACAACCTGAAGGCGGCGGTGACGCGCACCAACCGGTACGAGCCGGACATCAACCCCAGCTACGCGGACATGGCGCGGCACTATGGCTTCGCGGTGGTGCCAGCGAGGCCACGCAAGCCGCGGGACAAGGCGAAGGCGGAGAACGGGGTGCTGCTGGCCGAGAGGTGGATTCTGGCGGCGCTGCGCAACCGGCGCTTCACGTCGCTTGGCGAGGTACGCGAGGCGGTGGCGGTGCTGCTGGAGAAGTTGAACACGAGGCCCATGCGCAAGCTGGGCAAGAGCAGGCGGCAACTCTTCGAGGAGATGGAGAAGGCGGCCCTCAAGCCGCTGCCGGACAAGCCCTACGAGCTGGCGCACTGGAAGAAGGCGCGCGTCAACGTGGACTACCACGTGGAGCTGGAGGGGCACTGTTACAGCGTGCCCTACGGGCTGGTGGGGCAGCAGGTGGAGGTGCGCTACACGCAGTCATGCGTGGAGGTGCTGCTGGGCGGCCGGCGCGTGGCCAGCCACGTGCGCAGCGAGGAGCGCGGACGCTTCACCACCCAGGCCGAGCACATGCCGGCCAGCCACCGCGCGCACGCCCAGTGGACGCCGAGTCGAATCCTCTCCTGGGCCGCCACGGTGGGCCCCAGCACGGCGGCGCTGGTGGAGGAGTTGATGAAGCGCCGCCCCCACCCCGAGCAGGGCTTCCGCTCGGCCCTGGGCGTCATCCGCCTGGCTGAGCGCCACGGACAGCAGCGCGTGGAGAAGGCGTGCGCGCGGGCGCTGCGCCACCGCGCTTACAGCTACAAGTCCGTGGCCGCCATCCTCCAGCACCACCTCGAGGAGGTGGAGGCGGCGCACGAGGACAAGGGCCCGCTGCCCCAGCACGAGAACGTGCGCGGCGCCGACTACTACCACTGAGGCTTCCCGCGCCCGGCCACGGTGCGCGGACAACGCTCCGCGGTGCCAGCCCTCACGGCTCGGTGCCTCGGAGGACGCCTGCGCGCGCCCTTCGGGCGCGCTCCGGCGGAGCAACACCCCACAACCCCAACGAGGAGAAGAGACGATGCTGGTGGAGCAGACGCTTACGAAGCTCAACGCGATGAAGCTGTACGGCATGGCCAACTACCTGCGCACCTGGATGGAGCGGCCAGCGGACACGCAGATGGGCCCGACGGAGCTGGTGGGCCTGCTGGCGGACGCCGAGTGGGTGCACCGGGAGAACAAGAAGCTCAGCTCGCGCCTGCGCAACGCGCGGCTGCGCCAGACGGCGTGCCTGGAGGACATCGACTACAGCCTGGCGCGTGGGCTGACGAAGGCCCAGGTGCTGGAGCTGTCCACCTCGCGCTGGGTAGCGCAGGCGCAGAACGTGCTGGTGACGGGCCCCACGGGCGTGGGCAAGAGCTTCCTGGCGTGCGCGCTCGGACAGAAGGCGTGCCGTGATGGCTACGGCGTGGTGTACCGCCGCACCTCGCGTCTCTTCGACGAGCTGGCGCAGGCTCGCGCCGACGGCACCTATCCGCACCTGCTGCGCAGGCTCGCCAAGGCCCAGGTGCTGATTCTGGACGACTTCGGCCTCGAGCCCCTGGGCGCCAGCGAGCGCAAGGAACTGCTGGAGGTTTTGGAGGACAGGTATGGCTCCGGCGCCACCGTGGTGACGTCCCAACTCGATCCCAAGGACTGGCACGCGGTGATTGGTGAGGCCACTCTGGCCGACGCCATCCTCGACCGGCTGGTGCACAACGCCCACCGCCTCAAGCTCACGGGCGACTCGGTGCGCGACCCGGAAAGGAATTTGACCCGGTCCAAGAAGGGGGCGAAGTGAACCCCGGCCAGCGTCGCTGACGCTCCGACTGTTCCACATGGCCGGAACGGGTGTTCCACTTCGCCCGGAACGAGTGTTCCACTTCGCCGGAATACGCACGCTCAAGCAGCGCTACCCCAACGTACGCATAGTGGTGCGCGGGGATTCGGGCTTCGCCATGCCGCGCCTCATGCGAATGCTCGAGGAACTCAACGAGCAGTGGGGCGACGTCGACTACCTGCTGGG
>NZ_DBNGVP010000166.1:0-11544 GCF_057119385.1 Archangium sp.
TAGAAGGAGCTGCCCGGCTGGAGCTGGTCGAGGAACCACAGACGCTGCTGGGCGAAGGACAGGGGCAGCGAGCCCTCACGCGAGACGCGGGTGAGGGGCGGGGCCTGGATGCCCTGGCCAGCGCGCATGGCCTCCTCGAGCTTCAGCGCCAGAGCGGCGATGGAGGTGGCCTCGAAGAGCGCGCGCAGGGGCAGCTCCACCTGGAAGGTGGCGCGGAGGCGCGAGACGAGCTGCGTGGCCAGGAGCGAGTGACCACCCAGGTCGAAGAAGTTGTCGTGGATGCCGACGCGGGCCACGCCGAGCACTTCGGACCAGAGCTGGGCGAGGAGCCGCTCGGTCTCGTTGCGCGGAGCCACGTACTCCTGGCCCGTCTGCGCCTGATCCGGCACGGGCAGTGCCTTGCGGTCCACCTTGCCGTTGGGATTGAGCGGCAGCTTGTCGAGCTTCACCAGGGCGGCCGGGACCATGTAGTCCGGCAGCTTGTCCTTGAGGTACGCCTTGAGCTCGGAGACCTCGAAGGCCTGACCCTCGCGAGCCACGACGTAGCCGACCAGGCGCCTGTCGCCCGGGGAGTCCTCGCGGACCATGACCACGGCCTCACCCACGCCCGGGTAGCCCACGAGCGCGGACTCCACTTCGCCCAGCTCGATACGGAAGCCGCGGACCTTCACCTGGGAGTCCACACGGCCCACGAACTCGATGTTGCCGCCGGGCAGCCAGCGAACGACGTCGCCGGTGCGGTAGAGGCGCTCACCGGGCTGGGTGGCGAACGGGTGGGGAACGAACTTCTCGGCAGTCAGTTCGGGGCGGTGCAGATAGCCCCAGGCGAGGCCCTCGCCGCCGATGTACAGCTCACCCGGCACGCCCACGGGCACGGGCTGCCCGTTGCGGTCGAGCACGTACAGCGTGGTGTTGGACAGACCGCCACCGATGGGCACGGTCGTCACGTTCTGGGCCACCTGCTCGACGTGGTACCAGGTGGCGAAGGTGGTGCTCTCGGTGGGCCCGTAGACGTGAAGCAGTTTGCCGGGAGCGCCCTTGTTCAACACCTCCCGTACCCACTTGGGATCGGAGGCCTCGCCGCCGAAGTGCAGCTGGCGCAGGACGGAGAAGGACTGGGGACGCTCGCGAGCCACCTGGTTGAAGAGGGCGGTGGTGACGAACAGGACGTTGATGCGGGTGCGCTCCAGGTGCTCGCCCAGGGCGCGAGCGTCGAGGGCGATTTCCTTCGGGACACCCACGACGCGAGCGCCGTTGAGCAGCGCACCCCACAGCTCGAAGGTGGCGGCGTCGAAGGAGGCGTTGGAGGCCTGACCGACGCGGTCGGTCTCCACCAGTTGGATGAAGTTGGTGTTGCGCACCAGGCGGACGACGGCCTGATGGGGAACGCAGACGCCCTTGGGCTTGCCGGTGGAGCCCGAGGTGTAGATGACGTACGCGGCCTGCATCGAGTCGACGGACAGGGAGAGCGGCGCGGTGGGCTGCTGGCCGATGAGCTGCTGGTCCTCATCGAGGCACACCAGCGCCCGATCACCGAGGGGCAGAGACTGCGCGAGGTGGCGCTGGGCCACGACGACGCGAGCCTGGGTGTCCTCGAGCATGAAGGCCAGGCGCTGCTGCGGGTAGGACGGGTCGAGCGGGACGTAGGCGGCACCGGCCTTGAGGATGCCGAGCAGACCGACGACGAGATCCGCCGAGCGCTCGACGCAGATGCCGACGAGATCCCCGGAACGCACACCCTTGGAAGCCAACAGGTGTGCGAGCTGGTTGGCGCGCGAGTCGAGCTCTCCGTAGGACAGCTGCGTCTCGCCGAACTCCAGGGCGATGGCCTGGGGGTGGCGGAGGACGCGCTGCTCGAAGAGCTGGTGGATGCTCTGCTGGCGGGGGAAGCCGGTGTGGGTCTGGTTCCAACCGACGAGCACCTTCTGACGCTCGGTGGCGCCGAGCAGGGACAGCTCGCGCAGCTTGCGGTCGGGAGCGTTGACGATGCCCTCGATCAGCACCTGCAGCTGCTCCAGCATGCGCTGGACGGTGGAGGCCTCGTACAGGTCGGTGTTGTACTCCATCTCGCCCACGAAGCCCTGGTCGGTCTCCAGGAAGCCCAGGGTGAGGTCGAACTTGGCCGTGTCGCCCTCGAGCGTCAGCGGGCTCAGCTTCAGCCCCTGCGTCGCCAGCTCCGGCATGGGAGCGTTCTGCACGGTGAACATGACCTGGAAGAGCGGCGAGCGGCTCTGGTCACGTTCCGGCTGAAGCTCCTCGACGAGCTTCTCGAAGGGCACTTCCTGGTGGGCGTAGGCGCCGAGCGTCGTCTCCTTCACGCGCGCCAGCAGCTCGCGGAAGCTCTGCTGCGGCGAGAGGCGCGAGCGCAGGACGAGCGTGTTGACGAAGAAGCCGATGAGGCCCTCGACCTCGCCGCGGTTGCGGCCGGCGATGGGCGAGCCCACGGAGATGTCGTCCTGCCCCGAGTAGCGCGAGAGCAGAAGCTGGAAGGCCGCGAGCAGCACCATGAAGGGCGTGGCGCCTTCCCGCTGCGCGAGCGACTTCACGGCCAGGGACACGGGAGGCGGCAGCTGAATGCGGCGGGTGGCGCCGCGGTAGGTCTGCACGGGAGGCCGGGGCTTGTCCGTGGGCAGCTCCAGCGCGCGAGGCGCATCCGCCAGCTGCTGACGCCACCAGCCGAGCTGCTTATCGAGCACCTCGCCCTGGAGCCAGCCACGCTGCCAGGCGGAGTAGTCCGCGTACTGCACGGGCAGCTCCGGCAGAGGCGAGGGCCGGCCCTGCGAGAAGGCCTGGTAGAACGCGGCCAGCTCGCGCACCAGCACGCCCATGGACCAGCCATCGGAGATGATGTGGTGCAGCGTGAGCATGAGCACATGCTGGTGCTCGTCCAGGCGCAGCAGCAGGGCGCGCAGCAGGGGCCCTCGGCCGAGGTCGAACGGCCGCAGCGCGTCCTGCGTGGTGAGCTTGCGCACCTCGGCCTCGCGCTCGGCGGAGGGCAGCGAGCGCAGATCCACCACCTGGAGCGGCAGCGCGCCGTTCGGTGCGATGACCTGCACGGCCTGGCCCTGCTCGCTGTGGAACGTGGTGCGCAGCGACTCGTGGCGCTGCACCAGCGCGGAGAGGCTGCTCTCCAGCGCGGCGACATCCAGCGCGCCCTCCAGCTTCACGGCGGTGGGCACGTTGTAGAAGGAGCTGCCCGGCTGGAGCTGGTCGAGGAACCACAGACGTTGCTGGGCGAAGGACAGCGGCAGCGAGCCCTCACGCGAGACGCGGGTGAGGGGCGGGGCCTGGATGCCCTGGCCGGCCTTGAGGGACGCGTCGAGCTTCAGCGCGAGCGCGGCGATGGTCGGAGACTCGAAGAAGTCGCGCAGGGGCAGCTCGGCCTTGAAGGCGGTGCGGATGCGCGAGAGGGCCTGCGTGGCCAGCAGGGAGTGGCCACCCAGGTCGAAGAAGTTGTCGTGGATGCCGATGCGCGGAGCCGCGAGCACCTCGGACCAGAGCTGGGCGAGGAGCCGCTCGGTCTCGTTGCGAGGCGCCACGTACTCCTGGCTCGTCTGCACCTGATCCGGCACGGGCAGGGCCTTGCGGTCCACCTTGCCGTTGGGGTTGAGCGGCAGCTTGTCGAGCTTCACCAGCGCGGCCGGGACCATGTAGTCCGGCATCGTGTCCTTGAGGTACGCCTTGAGCTCGGAGACCTCGAAGGCCTGGCCCTCACGAGCCACGACGTAGCCCACCAGGCGCCTGTCGCCCGGGGAGTCCTCGCGCACCATGACCACGGCCTCACCCACGCCGGGGTAGCCGACGAGCGCGGACTCGACCTCGCCCAGCTCGATGCGGAAGCCGCGGACCTTCACCTGCGAGTCCACACGGCCCACGAACTCGAGGCTCCCCTCGGGCAGCCAGCGCACGACGTCGCCGGTGCGGTAGAGGCGCTCGCCGGGCTGGGTGGCGAACGGATGGGGAACGAACTTCTCGGCCGTGAGCTCGGGGCGGTGCAGGTAGCCCCAGGCCAGGCCCTCGCCGCCGATGTACAGCTCACCGGGCACGCCCACGGGTACGGGCATTCCGTTGCGGTCGAGCACATACAGCGTCGTGTTGGACAGACCACCACCAATGGGAATGGTGGTGACGCCATCACGCACCTGCTCGACGTGGTACCAGGTGGCGAAGGTGGTGCTCTCGGTGGGCCCGTAGACGTGCATCAGCTTGCCCGGGGCCCCCTTCTGGAGGACCTCACGCACCCACTTGGGGTCGGAAGCCTCACCGCCGAAGTGCAGCTGACGCAGGACGGAGAAGGACTGGGGCCGCTCGCGAGCCATCTGGTTGAAGAGGGCGGTGGTGACGAACAGCACGTTGATGCGCGTGCGTTCCAGGTGCTCTCCGAGCGTCCTGGCCTCGAGAGCGACTTCCTTGGGAACGCCCACGACGCGAGCGCCGTTGAGCAGGGCGCCCCACAGCTCGAAGGTGGCGGCGTCGAAGGAGGCGTTGGAGGCCTGACCGACGCGATCGGTCTCGGTCAGCTCGATGAAGTTGGTGTTGCGCACCAGGCGCACGACGGCCTGATGGGGAACGCAGACGCCCTTGGGCTTGCCGGTGGAGCCGGACGTGTAGATGACGTACGCGGCCTGCATCGAGTCGACGGACAGGGAGAGCGGCCTGGTGGACTGCTGGCCGATGAGGTGCTGGTCCTCGTCCAGGCACACCAGTGCCCGATCACCGAGGGGCAGGGACTGAGCGAGGTGGCGCTGGGCCACGACGACGCGAGCCTGGGTGTCCTCGAGCATGAAGGCCAGGCGCTGCTGCGGGTAGGACGGATCGAGCGGGACGTAGGCGGCACCGGCCTTGAGAATGCCGAGCAGGCCGACGACGAGATCCGCGGAGCGCTCGACGCAGATGCCGACGAGGTCCCCGGAGCGCACGCCCTTGGAAGCGAGCAGGTGTGCGAGCTGGTTGGCGCGCGAGTCGAACTCACCGTAGGAGAGCTGCGTCTCACCGAACTCCAGGGCGATGGCCTGCGGGTGGCTGAGGACGCGCTGCTCGAAGAGCTGGTGGATGCTGGGCTGGCGCGGGAAGCCGGTGTGGGTCTGGTTCCAGTCCACCAGCACCTGCTGACGCTCGGTGGCGCCGATCAGGGGCAGCTCGCGCAGCTTGCGCTCAGGCGCGGCGACGATGCCCTCGAGCAGCACCTGCATCTGCTCCAGCATGCGCTGGATGGTGGAGGCCTCGTACAGGTCGGTGCTGTACTCCACCTCCGCGAGGAAGCCCTCCGCCCGCTCCGTGAAGGCGACCGTCATGTCGAACTTGGACGACTCGCTCTCCACCGTCACCGGGCGCATCTTCAGCCCCGGCAGGTTCAGCTCCGGCATCGGAGCGTTCTGCACGGCGAACATCACCTGGAAGAGCGGCGTGCGGCTCTGATCCCGCTCGGGCTGGAGCTCCTCCACCAGCTTCTCGAAGGGCACGTCCTGGTGGGCATACGCGCCGAGCGTCGTCTCCTTCACCTGGGCGAGCAGCTCGCGGAAGCTCTGCTGGGGCGAGAGCCGGGTGCGCAGCACCAGCGTGTTGACGAAGAAGCCGATGAGGCCTTCCAGCTCGCCGCGGTTGCGGCCGGCGATGGGCGAGCCCACGCAGATGTCGTCCTGCCCCGAGTAGCGCGAGAGCAGCACCTGGAAGGCGGCCAGCAGCACCATGAAGGACGTGGCGCCTTCCTTCTGGGCCAGGGCCTTGAGGGACTCGGAGAGCGCCGTGGGCAGCGGCCGCGAGCACGAGCCTCCCTGGAACGACGGCCGGGGCGGACGAGGCTTGTCGGTGGGCAGCTCCAGCACCTGCGAGGCGCCCGTGAGCTGCTTGCGCCAGTAGTCGAGCTGCTTGGACAGCACGTCGCCCCGCAGCCACTCGCGCTGCCAGGCGGCGAAGTCCACGTACTGCACCGCCAGCTCCATCAGCGGCGAGGGCTTGCCCTGCATGAAGGCCGCGTAGAGCATGCCCATCTCACGCACCAGCACGCCCATGGACCAGCCGTCCGAGACGATGTGGTGCATGGTCAGCAGCAGCACGCACTCCTGCTCCGACAGGCTCAGCAGGCGGGCGCGCAGCAGGGGACCCCGCTCCAGGTCGAAGGGCTTGCGCGCCTCCTCCAGCGCCAGCCGCCGCACCTCGGCGTCGTGTCGCGCGGCGGGCAGCGCCCGCAGGTCCACCGTCTCCAGGGCGAGCTCCGCCTGGGGCGCGATGACCTGCACCGGCTGGCCCTGCTCCGAGCGCAGCGTGGTGCGCAGCGACTCGTGGCGCCGCAGCAGCTCGTTGAAGCACCGGCCCAGCGTCGCCGCGTCCAGCGCCCCGGTGAGCCGGATGGCCATGGGGATGTTGTAGAAGGCGCTGCCCGGCTGGAGCTGATCCAGCAGCCACAGCCGCTGCTGGGCGAAGGACAGCGGGTGCAGGTCCGTGTCGCGCGGCCGCCGGGGGATGCCCGTCTTGACGTTGCCGGCCTGCTTCTGACGAAGCTGACGCAGCAGCAGCTCCCGCTTCTCGGGAGGGAGCGATGCGAGGCGGTCGTAGACGTCACTCATTTGGAGGAGACCTTCTTGGTTGAATCGTCGGACTGAGTGTTCGAGAGGAGGGCTTCCGCCTCTTCCTCGGAGAGTTGATCGAGCTCGGCCATCATCCGCTCGAGCTCCGCGGTGTCGACCTGCGAGGCCTGCTCGTTGAGGATCCGCACCGCGATGTTGGCGATGGTGGGCTCCCCGAAGAAGTCACGCAGGGGCAGCTCCACCTGGAAGGTGGAGCGGATGCGGGAGAGGGCCTGCGTGGCCAGCAGCGAGTGGCCACCCAGGTCGAAGAAGTTGTCGTGGATGCCCACGCGGGCCACGCCGAGCACCTCGGCCCACAGCTCCGCGAGCATGCGCTCGGTGTCGTTGCGCGGGGCCACGTACTCGCGGTTCGTCTCCACCCGGTCCGGCACGGGGAGGGCCTTGCGGTCCACCTTGCCGTTGGGGTTGAGCGGGAGCTTGTCGAGCTTCACCAGGGCCGCCGGCACCATGTAGTCCGGCATCCTGTCCTTGAGGTACGCCTTGAGCTCGGAGATCTCGAGGCCCTGGCCCTCGCGCGCGACGACGTAGCCCACCAGGCGCTTGTCGCCCGGCGTGTCCTCGCGCACCATGACCACGGCTTCGCCCACGGCGGGGTAGCCCACGAGCGCGGACTCGACCTCGCCCAGCTCGATGCGGAAGCCACGCACCTTCACCTGCGAGTCCACACGGCCCACGAACTCGAGGCTCCCCTCGGGCAGCCACCGCACGATGTCGCCCGTGCGGTAGAGGCGCTCACCGGGCTGGGTGGCGAACGGGTGGGGGACGAACTTCTCGGCCGTCAGTTCGGGACGGTGCAGGTAGCCCCAGGCGAGGCCTTCACCGCCGATGTACAGCTCGCCGGGGACACCGACGGGCACCGGCTGCCCATTGCGGTCGAGCACATACAGCGTCGTGTTGGACAGACCCGCGCCGATGGGGATGGTGGTGATGCCCTCGGGCACCTGCTGCACGTGGTACCAGGTGGCGAAGGTGGTGCTCTCGGTGGGGCCGTAGACGTGCAGCAGCTTGCCGGGAGCGCCCTTCTGGAGGACCTCGCGGACCCACTTGGGGTCGGAGGCCTCGCCGCCGAAGTGGAGCTGGCGCAGGACGGAGAAGGACTGGGGCCGTTCGCGAGCCACCTGGTTGAAGAGCGCGGTGGTGACGAACAGGACGTTGATGCGCGTGCGCTCCAGGTGCTCGCCGAGGGCGCGAGCATCGAGAGCGATCTCCTTGGGGACACCCACGACGCGAGCGCCGTTGAGCAGCGCGCCCCACAGCTCGAAGGTGGCCGCGTCGAAGGAGGCGTTGGAGGCCTGGCCAACGCGATCGGTCTCCATCAGCTCGATGAAGTTGGTGTTGCGCACCAGCCTCACGACGGCCTGATGGGGGACGCAGACGCCTTTGGGCTTACCGGTGGAGCCCGAGGTGTAGATGACGTAGGCGGCCTGCATGGAGTCGACGCTGCGGACGAGCTGCTGCGTGGACTGCTGACCGATGAGCTGCTGGTCCTCATCGAGGCAGATGAGGGAGCGGTCGCCCAGGGGCAATGCTTGCGCGAGGTGGCGCTGGGCCACGACGACGCGAGCCTGGGTGTCCTCGAGCATGAACGCCAGACGCTGCTGAGGATAGGCAGGGTCGAGCGGGACGTAGGCGGCGCCGGCCTTGAGGATGCCGAGCAGACCGACGACGAGGTCCGCGGAACGCTCGACGCAGATGCCGACGAGTTCTCCAGAGCGAACACCCTTGGAAGCGAGCAGATGCGCGAGCTGGTTGGCGCGCGAGTCAAGCTCACCGTAGGAGAGCTGCGTCTCACCGAACTCCAGGGCGATGGCCTGGGGGTGGCGGAGGACGCGCTGCTCGAAGAGCTGATGGATGCTGGGCTGGCGCGGGAAGTCGGTGTGGGTCTGGTTCCAGTCCACCAGCACCTGCTGGCGCTCGGCACCGCTGAGCAGGGGCAGCTCGCGCAGCTTGCGGTCGGGGGCGGCGGCGATGCCCTCGAGCAGCACCTGCATCTGCTCCAGCATGCGCCGGGCCGTGGAGGCCTCGTACAGGTCGGTGTTGTACTCCAGCCACAGCGAGAAGCCCGCGGGCGTCTCGCCGGCCGACATCGTCAGGTCGAACTTCGACGTCTGGCTCTCGGGCTCGATGGCCTGCAGCTTCAGCCCGGGCAGCTTCAGCTCGGGCATCGGAGCGTTCTGCAGGCCGAACATGACCTGGAAGAGCGGCGTGCGGCTCTGGTCACGCTCGGGCTTCAGCTCCTCCACCAGCTTCTCGAAGGGCACGTCCTGGTGGGCGTAGGCCCCCAGCGTCGTCTCCTTCACCTGGGCGAGCAGCTCGCGGAAGCTCTGCTGGGGCGAGAGGCGCGAGCGCAGCACCAGCGTGTTGACGAAGAAGCCGATGAGGCCCTCGACCTCGCTCCGGCCACGGCCGGCGATGGGCGAGCCCACGCTGATGTCGTCCTGTCCCGAGTAGCGGGACATGAGCACCTGGAAGGCCGCGAGCAGCACCATGAACGGCGTGGCCCCCGCCTCGTGTCCCAGGGCCTGGAGGGCCTTGGAGAGCTCGAGGGGCAGTTGCGCCGTCATGCTGGCACCGCGCGACGTCAGCACCGTGGGACGGGGCTTGTCGGTGGGCAGCGTCAGGGCCTGCGGCGCCCCGGTGAGCTGCTGGCGCCAGTAGTCGAGCTGCCGGGCCAGGACGTCGCCCTGGAGCCACTCGCGCTGCCAGGCCGAGAAGTCCGCGTACTGCACGGGCAGCTCCGGCAGCGGTGACGGCTTGCCCCGCACATGGGCCTCGTAGAGCGCCGCCATCTCGCGCACCAGCACTCCCATGGACCAGCCGTCCGAGATGACGTGGTGCATGGTGAGCATCAGCACATGCACCTGCTCGTCCTGCCGCAGCAGCAGGGGCCGCAGCAGCGGTCCTCGCTTCAGGTCGAACGGCCGGCCGACCTCGGCCCGCACCTGCCGCCGCACCTCGGCCTCGCGCTCCCCGGTGGGCAGCTCCCGCAGGTCCACCACCGCCAACGGCAGCCGGGCCTCGGGGGCAATCACCTGCACGGGCTGGCCCTGCTCCTCGTGGAAGACGGTGCGCAGCGACTCGTGGCGCTGGACCAGCTCCTCGAAGCTCCGCTCCAGGGCCACCACGTCGAGCTGGCCCTCCATCCGCACCAGCATGGGGATGTTGTAGAAGGCCTTGCCCGGCTCGAGCTGCTCCAGGAACCACAGGCGCTGCTGGGCGAACGAGAGCGGCAGGTTCCCCTCACGAGGCACCCGCTTCACGGCCGGCGTCTGGGACACGGGGCTCGTGCCGCGCGAGGCGTCGATGCGCCCGGCCAGCTCGGCCAGCGTGGGCGCGTCGAACAGCTCGCGCAGGGCCAGCTCCATCTGGAAGGCCTCGCGCACGCGCACCACCACCTGCGTGGCGAGCAGCGAGTGGCCGCCCAGGTCGAAGAAGTTGTCGTGGATGCCCACGCGGGACACGCGGAGCACCTCGGCCCAGAGCGCGGCCAGACGCTCCTCCGTCTCGTTGCGCGGCGCCACGTACTCCTGGTCCGTCTGCGCCTGATCCGGCACGGGGAGGGCCTTGCGGTCCACCTTGCCGTTGGGGTTGAGCGGGAGCTTGTCGAGCTTCACCAGGGCAGCCGGGACCATGTAGTCCGGCATCCTGTCCTTGAGGTAGCTCTTGAGCTCGGAGACCTCGAGGCTCTGGCCCTCGCGCGCGACGACGTAGCCCACCAGGCGCCTGTCGCCCGGCGTGTCCTCGCGCACCATGACCACGGCCTCACCCACGGCGGGGTAGCCGACGAGCGCGGACTCCACTTCGCCCAGCTCGATGCGGAAGCCGCGCACCTTCACCTGCGAGTCCACGCGGCCCACGAATTCGAGGCTCCCCTCGGGCAGCCAGCGCACGACGTCGCCGGTGCGGTAGAGGCGCTCACCGGGCTGGGTGGCGAACGGGTGGGGAACGAACTTCTCGGCCGTCAGCTCGGGGCGGTGCAGGTAGCCCCAGGCGAGGCCTTCACCGCCGATGTACAGCTCACCGGGAACGCCCACGGGCACCGGATGCCCATTGCGGTCGAGCACGTACAGCGTGGTGTTGGACAGACCCGCGCCGATGGGAATGGTGGTGATGCCCTCGGGCACCTGCTGCACGTGGTACCAGGTGGCGAAGGTGGTGCTCTCGGTGGGCCCGTAGACGTGCATCAGCTTGCCGGGAGCGCCCTTGTTCAGCACTTCCCGCACCCACTTGGGATCGGAGGCCTCGCCGCCGAAGTGCAGCTGGCGCAGCACGGAGAAGGACTGAGGCCGCTCGCGAGCCACCTGGTTGAAGAGAGCGGTGGTGACGAACAGGACGTTGATGCGCGTGCGCTCCAGGTGCTCTCCGAGGGCGCGGGCGTCGAGGGCGATCTCCTTGGGGACACCCACGACGCGAGCGCCATTGAGCAGCGCGCCCCACAACTCGAAGGTGGCGGCGTCGAAGGAGGCGTTGGAGGCCTGGCCGATACGGTCGGTCTCGGTCAGCTGGATGAAGTGGGTGTTGCGCACCAGCCGCACGACGGCCTGATGGGGGACGCAGACGCCCTTGGGCTTGCCGGTGGAGCCCGAGGTGTAGATGACGTAGGCGGCCTGCATCGAGTCGACGGACAGGGAGAGCGACCCGGTGGGCTGCTGGCCGATGAGGTGCTGGTCCTCATCGAGGCAGATGAGGGAGCGGTCGCCCAGGGGCAGGGCCTGAGCGAGGTGGCGCTGGGCCACGACGACGCGAGCCTGGGTGTCCTCGAGCATGAAGGCCAGGCGCTGCTGCGGGTAGGCGGGGTCGAGCGGGACGTAGGCGGCGCCGGCCTTGAGAATGCCGAGCAGGCCGACGACGAGGTCCGCGGAGCGCTCAACGCAGATGCCGACGAGATCCCCGGAGCGCACGCCCTTGGAGGCGAGCAGGTGGGCGAGCTGGTTGGCGCGCGAGTCGAGCTCACCGT
>NZ_DBNGVP010000167.1:0-8957 GCF_057119385.1 Archangium sp.
ACACCTGCGGTCGAGCGGCGCATCCAGGCAACCCTCGCTCGAGAAAGGCGGTCTCGCGGATCCAAGCAACACCACCGTCGTCACATCCATTCCCACTAACACAGGTGTTCTGATGCCAGTTTCGACAGGCCCCGCATCGAAATCCAGGTCGGCGTGCGGAAGCCGGGCACCGGACTGCGCTTCGCGGATGTGCTCGTCATCGAAGAAGGAGGAGTTGGCGGAGGGCCACGGCGCGTGGAGTCGTTCAGCTTCAAGAGCCGCGACCTCTCGGGATTGAAGTACGAAGATCTGAAGGCGCAGATGATTGAGGACGCGAAGGAAGCTTTGAGCAAGTACGGCGAGACGCTGAATATCCGCCGAGGCTCCCTCCAGTCCCTTCTCCACGAGGGAAGCGACGTGCCCGTCCAGCGGGTCCGCCTCATCTACGAGGGGGGCGAACTCAAGCCCACGGATGCAAACAGGTTGGAGCGCGCTGTAGACGCACTTGAGAGCACAGTTCCGGGAGTCGAGGTAATGTTCCAATGAAAGTATTAGAGCCTCACGGCATGAAGCCCGAGGACAGCCTCCTGCTCATATTCGACGGTGCGTTCAATTCACAGGCAGCGCTGGAGCGCGAGGTGGAGCCCTTTTCCCAGGCGCTCGAGGAGTACGCCGATGGATGGATGCCGGACGTCGTCAAAGGCAAGAGGCAGCGCAAGTACGCGCGTGCCGCCCTTTGGAAGTCGCTGGAAGAGAAGCGCGATGGGTCCGGCACGTCCATCGGGCTCTACCGGGCGGAGTGGCCCGCGTTGGATATGTCGTTCGGGCTCTGGTTTCCACCGCAGCCTCCCGAATTGAGAATCCTCATCAACGTGAAGCCGCTCTCCTTCTTTGGGGAGGCGGAGCGCTGCCACCGCTTCGTGGAAATGGTGCGCGCTTGGGCCTCCCGCTACCCGGTCACTCATGCTTGGGCCCACAGCAGTGATGATGCGCAGTTGGCGGACTCTCCGAGCTTCGGCCGCGACAAGAAGACTCGGCGCAGAGACGGGTTCGACAAAGTCTACGAGGTGTTCTGGCTCAACCTCTTCAGCCCCAAGCTGGTGGAAACCGTAGGTCGTGAGCGAATGCTGTCCACCCCAGCCCACCGTGTGGAGGAACTCCCCAACGGCTCCGTCCTCCTGGTGACGTGGCCCACGGCGGCGGACTTCGCCAGCAAGGAGGCACGGCTCGCCCAGGCTCGGGCCCACGCCCATCTCCGGCCGGACCTCGACTTCGACACCGTGCTACGCACGTTGCATGAGCGCAGCGCCATGCTGGCCTCCGTGGAGCCCCGCTTCCACCCGGACATGGCCCCGCTCCTCTCGCGGGTGGTGGACCGCGCCGCCAGTTACGAGCGCCAGCGCAGAATCGCCGAGTTCAACGCGTGGCAGCCGCCCGAGCCCGAGGAGTGGCGTCCCGCCGGCTCCGCTCTACCTCCGGACGTGGAGAATGTAGAGCGCGCTCTCCAGCAGTACAGCCTCTACGCCGAGCACCTCGTGGCGCTGCTGCACTCGGAGGTGCCCTCCGTCTTCAAGGCCACGCCCGAGTCGCTCACGGACGCCGACTTCTACTTCTGGCGCGAGGAATTCCCGAAGAGCCGCCTGCGCGAAGCCATCGACGAGCACGCGGTGCCCGCCATTGGCGCGTACCTGGGGGAGGTGCTGGTGCGCAACCTGGGCGGCAAGTGGATACCGCGCCAGAAGCTGGAGGAGGCACAGGTGCTCGTAGGCAACCGCGTCTGGCTTCCTTTCGCCCGAGCTCGCAACTACATGCGCTCGCGACAGTCGCTGCTGGACTGCTCCCTTACCTGGCTCTACCGCGTGGCGGAGCGGTGCCGGGGCTAACGGAGAAGTGCACCGATGCCGTGGCCATCTTCCCGGCACCGGCTCCCTCCATTCTCCCTTTGCCTCTGGAGGGGACGTCACCCGTGAGATCCAAACGTGATGCGCCGGTGACTCGGCACTTGGCGATGCGCTGCGCGGCTTCGGCCAGTGCTTCCGGCGGAGTTTTCGTCCTGGGGGTATACATGGTTTCTCGTGGAGCGCCGCGTTCTTGACCGAGTCCTGCTTCACGAAAAATCGTGAGTTGAGCAGCGTGACCGACGGTGTGGCGATGGCCTGGACGCTACCGGTTGTGCGCCATGAGCATCGCCATCATCACGGCGAACGCGTAGAGGGGAATCACCGTCAGGGAAAAGGCCGCCTTGAGGAACGCGCCCACCGTGGGCTTCGTCTTGAACTCGAACTCGCGCCCGTTCTCCGCCGGCTGCTTGCTCAGGTCCCGGAACAGCCGCTCCTGCATCAGGTAGTACGCGTCCAGTCCCCAGAAGGCCACCGCCGGGTACAGCGCGTACACCGCGAACCACCGGTCCGAGTCCTTGTTGCTGAAGGCCAGCAGCGCCGTCAGCACCGTCACCGCCCACCCCTTGATGGTGAAGGAGTTCTGCGCCATCCGCGTGATGATGTTCTGCAGCAGCTCCACTCTCTTGAGTTGCAGATCGTTCATTGCCTCCCGACGATACCCCCTCTCCGTTCACCCGCCGAGCGGCTCTGCTACGCTCCTCGTGAAGCACACCCCTCCCCGCCTGGAGCCTCCGCCCATGCCCCACTCCGTCTTCATCAGCTACGTCTACGAGGAGAAGCCGTTCAAGGACACCGTCGCGAAGTGGATTCAAGGGCAGCGCCTCGGCTCCGACGTCGTCGTCACCTACGAGCGCTCCGATGTCCGCCAGCATGGCGAGACCGAAATCCGCAACCACCTGCGGCCCCTCATCCAGGGCTGTGCCGCCGTCCTCGTGCTCGTCGGGGACGTCAGCCACAGCCGCAAGTGGATCGACTACGAGGTCTCCGTCGCCCAGTCGCTCCACAAGGTCATCATCCCCGTCCGCCTCCCCAACTCCCGCGGCGGCCTCCCCCGCGAAATCGCCGGTGTTCCCGAAGTGACCTTCGAGCCCAACGCCATCGCCACCACCTTGAGGAACCGCCTCGGCTGAGGCACCGTCCGCGCCATGGCCCCCCCTCCCTCCTATCAGGTGCTCCTGCTCGAGCCCGGGCGTCAGGATGTCCCCGGTGGGGGCCACTCGGCCCGCCTGCGCGCCACCCTCGAGCGCCACCTCGCCACGCTCGGCCTCGAGCCGGGCTCCGCGCTGCGCGTGCTCGACGAGGCCTCCTTCCCCTCGCGCGACCCCTTCCTCCCCCTGGCCACCGTCTACTTCGGCGGCCCCCGCCAGGACCCCGCCTCCACCGCCCTCCTCGCGCAACTGCGCGCCGAGGGCCTCTTCATCCTCCCCGTCGTCCCCTCGCTCTCCCAGTACCGCGCGCTCGTCCCCCCGGTGCTCGCCCCCATCCACGGCGAGGAGCTGCGCCCCTCCGACCCCGCCCTCGAGCACGTGGCCGCCCGCGTCCTCGAGGAGCTCCGCCTGTTGCGCTCGCGCCGCTCCGTCTTCATCAGCTACAAGCGCGACGAGTCCCACGGCGTCGCCCTCCAGCTCTACCAGGCCCTCGACGCCCGCTCCTTCGACGTCTTCCTCGACACCCACAGCATCCGCCGCGGCGAGGACTTCCAGCCCATGCTCTGGGACCGGCTGGGCGACGCGGACCTGCTCCTCCTGCTCGACACCCCCCACGCCTTCACCAGCGTCTGGGTCGAGCAGGAGCTGGCCCGCGCCCACAACCTCGCCCTCGGGCTGCTCCAGCTCATCTGGCCCGCGCCCCACCAGCGCACGCTCGGCACCGAGCTGTGCGAGCCCCTGCTCCTCCAGCCCTCGGACTTCCAGGGCCCCTCCTCCGACGCCGCCTCCACGCTCGTGCCCGGCACGGTGGAGGCGCTCGTCGCCCGGGCCGAGGCCGTCCGCGCCCGCTCGCTCGCCAGCCGGCGCACGCGCGTCATCACCGAGCTGTGCAAACAGGCCGAGGCCGAGCACCTGGAGGTCGTGGTCCAGCACACCGGCCACCTCGAGCTGCGCCACCCCTCCCACGGCTTCACCCACCTCTTCCCCCTGGTGGGCCACCCCGACTCCGCCCTGCTCCACGAGCTCGCCGAGCGCTGCGCCCGGGTGGGGCCGCCCTCTCCCCGCGGGTTGCTGGTGTATGACCCGCTCGGCATCTGGCAGCGCAAGGACTCGCACCTGCGCTGGCTCAACGAGTTCCTGCCCACCAGGTCCCTGCCCATCACGGAGGTGCTCGCGTGGCTGCGCACCCACTAGGCCCCGTCTTCCTGTCCGCCAGCATTCCCAGCCCGGATCGCCATCCGGCCTACATGCGCACCGCCAACCTGGTGGCCATCCGCGAGGCCGTCAGCGCCCTCACCCTCGTCGTCGTCCCCACCGCGCGGCTCGTCTTCGGCGGGCACCCCGCCATTTCGCCCCTGGTGCACCTGGCCGCCGAGCGGCTCGGCGCCGCCGACAACGTCTTCATCTACCAGTCCCAGTTCTTCCAGGGCCTCATCCCGCCCTCCTCGCTGAAGTTCCGCCACCTCCGCTGGACGCCCGCCGGCCCCGACCGCGCCTCCAGTCTGCTGCGCATGCGCGAGCAGATGCTCCAGAGCGAGCCGTTCCACGCGGGCGTGTTCATCGGGGGCATGGAGGGGGTGGAGGACGAGTTCCAGCTCTTCCAGCGCTACCACCCCCACGCCCTCATTCTCGCCGTGGCCTCCACCGGGGCCGCCGCCCGCATCCTCTTCGAGCAGCAGTCGGGGGGCTCGAAGGATTCCGGCCTGGAGCACGACGTGGCCTATGCCGCGCTCTTCCGCCGGCTGCTCACGGGCTCGGCGGGCCCGGGCTCCTCCCCCGCGAGTCCCTCGCCCACGCCGTGACGCCACCTCGCGGTGTGGCCCGGGTGCCGCCAGGGGGTGGCGCTCCGGCCTGGCGGGTCCGCCTCCCATGACACGCATCTTCCTCTCCTACAGCCACGAGGACCTGGCCTCCGTCGAGCGGTTGGCGGCGGACCTGCGGCAAGCGGGTCATGAGGCGTGGTTCGACCGGCAGGCGTTGCCCGCGGGAGCGTCGATTCCCCCGGGGGTTCAAAGCGCTCTGGAGCAGGCCGAGGTGATGGTGGTGTGCCTCTCGCGGGCCTGGCGGGAGAGCCCGTGGTGCCAACATGAGTTGAGCACGGCGCAGATGCTGAGCCCGGATGGTTCGAGGCTTCGTTTCGTCCCCGTCCGGTTCGAGGACGTCGAGGCCCCGCTCTTCCTGCGGCCCTTCGTGCGTGTCGATTTGTTCCCGGAGACGGCTTGGCCCCAGGGGCTCGCGCGTCTGCTGGAGTCCCTCGCGCCTGGCCGGGAGCGGTTCGCACCGGCGGCCGGGCCCGCACTGCCCCCCCACAACCTGCCTCCCGCGCCCGAGGTGTTCGTCGGCCGGGAGGAGGAGCTCCGGCTGTTGAAGGAGGTCCTCCTGTCCCGCCCCGGGCAGGGTGCGCTGGAGAGCCGGCAGGCCACGCTTCACGGGCTCGGGGGCATGGGGAAGAGCTCGATTGCCCTCACCTTCGCCCTGCGCGAGGCCGCGAGCTTCCCGGGGGGCATCTACTGGATTCAGGCCGCGGGCAGTGTCCGCGTCGCCCTGTCCGTCCTGGCCTCGGAGCTCCAGCTCCTGGCTCCTCCCGCCGTGCGCGCCTTCCTGGGCCGGCTCCCGCAGGATGCGTCTCCCGAGGCGCGGGGACGTGCCGCCTTGTTGGCGCTCCAGAACCAGCCCGAGCCCTCCCTGCTCATCCTCGATGGGGCCGACTCCCCGGACTGGCGGGCCCAGCTCCTCACCGGGCGCTCGCGGGTGCTGCTGACCACCCGCCATCGGGAAGCCGCGCTCGGCACGCTCATCCCCGTCGAGCAGCTGTCCCTGGAGAGCGCGCAGGAGCTCACGGACCGCATCCGCGTGCCGCCGTCTCCCGAGGAGCGCGAGGCGAGAGCGCGCGTCCTGGAGTGGGTCGTCCGGTGTCATCCGCTGGCCGTCACCGTGGCCGCTCGGGCCCAGGTCCGCTGGAACATCGCCTGGTCCCAGCTCGAACGGGAGCTCCAGGCCCGGCCCAACCAGGTGCTCGACGATGCGCAGCTGCGCGAGGGCTACCCGGAGGGTGTCTTCTCCGCGATCGATTGGGCCCTGGAGCGCTGCGAGCCCACGGAGTACCGGCTCCTCGAGGCCTCCGCCGTGTTCGCCCCGGAGCGCGTCCCGCTCGACTGGGTCGCAGCGGTCGCGGAGCTCGAGCCCCAGGCACTCGAGACACGGCGTGCCCTGGATGGTCTGGGGTCGCTGGCGCTGATGACCACCACCGAGCAGCACGAAGGGGTGCTGCACCCCCTGGTCTGGCGCAGGGTTCGAGATAGGACGCCGCGGGCCCGCCGGGAGGAGAGCACCCTCCGGATGGGCAAGGTGCTGCAAGAGTGGCTCACGCCGAGGATGCTCTCTCTTCAACTGGAGCACCTGGCCGAGGTGGACAGGATGCGGCCACAGCTCGAGGCGGGACTCCGGGAGATGGAGGGTGCAGACGTCTACCGCTGGCTGCATCTCGCGATGGGATTTTCTACCTATCTGCTGATGCGGGCGGACCACGTCGCCGCACGTCTGGTGTGCGAGCAATCCCTGCGACGCACGGAGCACGTGCCCGGGCTTCGGCCTGCCTTCGTCACCCCCTTCCTCGTCAACCTCGTCAATGTCCTCCACCATCAAGGGGAGCATGAGGCGGCTTCCGCCCATACGCGAAGGGCCCTGGCGCTTCTGGAGCCTTCAGGTTCCCAACCCCCCGAACATCCCCGGTTGTTGTCCGCCGTGGCGGGCCTGCTCAGCAAACAGGATCCATTCGCTGGCGAGGAGTTGGCGCGCTGGGCCGTCCAGCACATGGAGGCCCTGTACGGACGGGATGACCCTCTCGTCGCCGATGCGCTCGGAAACCTGGCCCTCAACGTCGAGTTGACCCAAGGCCCCGCTGCGGTCCTCCCACTCTATGAGCGGGTGTTGGGCATCCTGGAGAAGAACAATCAGCGCACCAGCTTCCGGTATGCAGCCATTGCCTCGAGGGTCGCGCGTACACGCCAGCAGTTGGGCGACTTGCAGGGCGCCCAGTGCTTGTACGCGCAGGTCCTCGACGTTTGCGAGAAGCTCCTGCCCCCCGGCCACCCTTTCCTGGCGGACCGGCTGAAGGACCTGGGCTCGGTGCTCTTGCGTCGTGGCGAAGCCGCGAGCGCGGTTCCCTTTCTGGCGCGGGCCGTGCGCATCTGGGAGTCACGAAAAGGTCTGGAGCCGGACAGCCATGCCATCGCGCTCTACCGGCTCGGACAGTGCTCCCTGCGGCTCCAGGACTTCAAGCACGCGGAGGCCCTGTTCCTGGACGCGGAGCGGACGCTCGAGAGCGCCAATCGAGCCACGGGCGACCTCATCGCGGCGGTGAGGCGAGGGCTTGCCCAGGCGTGCCGGGCTCTTGGCAGGGATGCGGAGGCCGCGCGGTACGAAGAACGGGCCCTCGATTCTGGAATATCGCTCTACGAGCCCGTCGAGGGGCCTGGGCAGGAGTTCTTCCGTCGAGGCCTGCGCACGGGAAACATCCGCGACGTCGATGACGCGACGATTACCGCGGCGCTCTCCCAGAGCAGCGAACTGGCCGAGAAGGCCGGGGACACCGCCAATGCCGCGAGGGCCGCGCTGCTGCTCGGAAAGGAGCTCCGCGCTCGCGAGCACTGGGCCCCGGCACGCGCTCAGCTGCAACGGGGCCTGGGGCTCTTGAATCAACGGGAGGAGCCGGTGCTCGCGGCGGAGAGTCACTGGCTGCTCGGTGAGATGCACGCCCGCCTCGAGCACTTCGAGGAGGCCCGGGACAGTTACAAGAAGGCGCTTCGGTTGTACGAACAGCTGGGGTTCATGGGGCGTGTCGCCATCGTTCAGGTCAACCTGCTCGGGGTGTTGTTCGCGCTGGGTGCTCCCGCGCGCCAGCGCCGCCCGCTCGTCATCGCCCTGCGGCAGGCCCTCGACAAGGGACTCTTCTCCAGCCCGGAATCACGCGAGAGCGTCACGTTGCTTCTCGAGCTGGATCGGCTGGAGCCGAAGCGCCGCAAGTAGCTGGAGCGAAGCGCGAGCGCGGTGTCACCGGCCCGCCTGCCTGGCGGCCTTCGCGACCCACTGCGGGAAGTTGTTGAAACCGTCGTCGTCTACCCAGTCGTAGACATCGAACAGTGACGAGAGGATGGGGGTCGTGCCTGGAACGAGGTAGGGCGCGGCCGAAGGGCTGATGGGGTCGGCATTCGTGTAGGGCTTCCAGCCATCCATGTATTTGGCGTAGGGCACCATGGTTGTTCTGGTGTCCTTGCCTCCGTAGCCCAGGTAGTCGAACGGGTTCGGGCCGGCGACATCCATCCCTGTTTTTGGATCCTTGAGTTGATGGATGCGGATGCCAATGACTCCCTTTCCGAGCTCGATGCTGCGGAAGATCTCGTAATCGACCCAGGGCCGTGTGTAGGTCTCGGCGCCGATGAGCACGCACGTCACGGAGGTGCCGGGGAGCCCCTTGTTGATGGCGCGCTTGACGGCCGTCACTCCCTCGGTCTTGGCCAGCTCGGAGAGAGAGCCGTCGAAGTAGCCCGCGGCCTGGTACCCCTTGGTGAGGGAGTGCTTCTTGATCTGTTGCACGCGCATGATGTCGCGCTGGTAGTGGAAGCTGAAGAATACGAAACGATTGCTGGGATTCGACAAACCGCATCTCCTGTCCTGGTGCCCCACCGCGCGTGCGTGCTGGGATGCGCTGCGGGGTCCTCCGTGGAAACATGGATACCTGACGCGTCATCCGGTTGCACATTCTGGTACCGCGCTCGGAAGGGCAGGATTGATCCAAAGTCTGTAGGAGAGGTTTTGAAGAGGCGGAGGGCAAGTCCAGACATTCTCGGGCAAAGAGGGAGCATCCCTCCGGACGGCGCCTGAAAGAAGGGCCGCCGTGGAAGGCCAGGACAGAGGTGCACGGGCCGAA
>NZ_DBNGVP010000168.1:0-7618 GCF_057119385.1 Archangium sp.
GCGGGATGGAAAGTTGACGACCGAGCCGAAGCCGGAGAAGTGAGAGGCACCAGCGTCGCTCCGCTCCGATGATCGGCTTCGCCCGGAACTGGTGATCGGCTTGAGCCGGAATCGGTGATCGGCTTCGCCCGGAACAAGTGATCGCAATGGCCGGAATACGCATCGTCGCCCCGCGGCTTCGTTCCACGCTTCCTTCACGTCGGCCTCGCGGTCCGGCGCTCTGCGGTTCCCTTCGTTCGCGGTGACCTGCTCTCGGGAGGACTTCCACCTCCATGTCGATGCCCATGCCGGGCGCACAAAGAAAAGCCCAGCAACCCCTGAGGATTGCTGGGCTCTCCATGGCGAGGAGTACGGGACTTGAACCCGTGGACGAGGGGGGGGCCCTAAACCCGCGACGGCACACGCCATTCGAGGAATCGCGAGTGAATCCGGGCACTTCGAGTCCACGGGGCTGTTCCCGCAAGTCCCGCCTGTCACCCGGAGTACCCTCCAGCCCTGGAGACATTTTGGAGACAGAAACAGGGGGCGTACGGTGCTCCAGAAAAGAGGGAAGTTCGTAGGCGCCCTCCTGTAACTCCTCACCGCCTACCCGAGAACCTGAAAAAACGAGGCAGGCGGACCTGGGAGGGTTCCTGGCACTTCCTCTGGCTCTCCCCTGCGTGTCTTGGGAAGTTATTTGCCAGGAAGTGACTCCACAGGGGTCAACTACCCTGACACAAGAGGTGCATACCTGTCGGGAGTATCGGGGCTCAGTTTCCTGCGCCCCAGCGCTGGATCATGGACAAGTCCTGGAGCAGCCAGGCTTGGTCGTCCAGCACCATGTGCTTCCACCGAAGTTGTAGTTGGAGCCTGTGGTGCCCGCGTTGAATGGCGTATTCGACTGTGGGCCCCACTGCACGGTGGACCTAGCGACGGCAGGGCAGCTGCCGAAGTCGCAGGAGTACTTACACTCCGCGATACACACCTCGCAACTCAGGGAGCCCACCGGCTTGACTCCAGTGCAGAGGCTGTCAGCCACCGTTGCTCCGTCCGAGCGCTGGCAGGTGACGGTCCGCGTCTGTGTTCCGGCGCCGCAATCGTTAGAGCAGGCGCTCCAGCTTCCGCTGCTCCATGTGTACGTGTACGTGCAGGAAGCGCCCGTGCAGCTTTGGGATGTCGTCGGCTTGACTCCAGTGCAGAGGCTATCAGCCACCGTCACTCCGTCCGAGCGCTGGCAGGTGACGGTCCGCGTCTGCGTACCTGTGCCGCAGGTGGTAGAGCACACGCCCCAAGCACCACTGGTCCACGCATAGGAAATGACGTCAATAATGAAGCCCTGGAGGGTTTGCTGTCCGTTCCCATCCTTCACCGTCGCACTGATGGTGAACGATCCGCCGCTTGCGGGTGCAGTCCAGACCACCTCGCTCTGCGAAGCGTTGCTCAACGGAGTCCCCACCGTCCCTCCGCTTGCGCTCCACGCGAACGTGATGGCCCCACCCTCGGGATCATATGCACTCAGTGCGAGATTCACCGTCGCCCCTGCCAGGACCGATTGACTCGATTGGAACGTTCCGGCGATCACCGGCGCACCACTGGGTATGGAAGGTTTGCCCACGTTTATCCCCAGCTGACCCGTCGTGCTGCCCTGGCGGTTGTCCGTCACGGTGACCGTAATCATGCATACTCCGCTAGCGGGAGCCGTCGCGGGGGACGTCCAGACAGGGCTCTTGATGGCCGCATTGCTGAAGCTGCCGCCACAGCCACCGTCGGCCCAATTGTAAGTGATGGGGTCATTGTCGGGGTCCGCAGCGATTACGTCCAGGTTGACAACGCCTCCCGGAGGCACTTGGCCGAAGGGGGTACCGACCACCTGCGAGGCAACGGGCCAGGAGTTGAAGGAAACACTGACGCTGGCTGAGCCGCTCGCCTGCACCACCGCAATGGTCAGCGATACGCCTGCCTGTCCACCCCTGCCGTCGCTCACGGTGACGCTGAGGGTGTGGTTTCCAGGGGCTGCCGGTGCCAACCACGTCGGAGATGCCGTGGTGGCATTGGTGAGCGTTCCTCCCGTAGCCGTCCACGCGTACTTCAGTGTGTCGGAAGCGTCCACGTCAGAGGCGGTGACTGTGAGTGAGACGGACTGATTTGGGACCGCCTGCAATGTGGAGGCGGTGACCCCGGTAATGCGGGGCGCGCTGTTCACGAAGGGAGAAGGCGGAGTGTGCTGCTGAAGCAGGATATTCACGGCTGTGGTCGCATCGCTGTTGATGGTGATGCCCGTCGCCTGCCCCTCGTAAATTTTGGTATTGGCCGCATCGAACGCTTGGGCAAGGAAAGTGCGGCTGGTCCCAGCTGGAATGCCGCCGATAACCCCTTTCCATTGCCCACCGGTCTTCACGAGCTCGCGAACGATGTTCGGCGAAATGCCCGCCCCGCTCACCGCGAGCGTGACCTTTGTGACATCGGCGGAGGTGAGGGCCTGGGCCGAGACACCTACCTCGGCGGTGCCCTCATCCTCGGTGGGAGGCGTGCAGACAGGGAGTGCCGCAACGAGAAACATTGCAAGTGTTACTGGCAAAAAACGCTTCCAGCCGTGCGTCCGCACGATTGCCATCATGGACTTTCCTTGGAGAAGGGAGGGGGCGGGGCAACCGGATGTGCCTGTTCGGCTACGGATCCTTAGATGCTGTTGAACCGGAGAGAACGGCCATGGTTACTGATAGCCTTGACCAGCACATTCGCCCCTCAAGTGTGTTCCAGTCAACCTCTTCACTCAAAAAGCGGACTGTTCGCCTGCCGAGCAAAGAGACCACCAGGGCCTTGTTCCTGCGGCTAGGAATCTGCTCTTCACTCGACTGCCTTCAGGACGAACTGCTGCCGGCGCGCACGGTGGCCACCTGTGCATGCAGGAGGGCCTGGGTATACTCGCCCGTCGCTTGCATGGTTCAATTGGGCTCATGCTATGGATGCGTCACGCTCGATGTGACCGGGTAGGAGTCGAGCAGGTGCCAGACATCCCTAGGCATCGCTTCATGGCAACTCGAGGTCGCGCGGAGAAAAGCATGTACAAAGCAGGAAGGATTTTCTACTTCTGGTTGGTACTCGCACTCACCACCGTTGGGTGCGAGTTCCAATCGGAGGGTAACACGGGCTCGATCCAATTCGCGGTTTCGCTCGGGCAGTCGTTGAGCGCCAGCGATGTGGCTCGAATGACTGTCACTTCGTCGGGTCCGGACATCCCCTCGGTCACGCAAGAACTCACACTCACCAGCGGGAAGTGGGGAGGCGTTGTCACCGACGTGCCCACCGGCACAGACCGGAGTTTCCTCGCTCAAGCCTACAACTCCAGCGGAACCCTACTCTATAAAGGGCAAAGCTCCGGCGTCACCATCAATGCCAGCCAAACGACCTTGGTGGCCCTTACTCTCCTAGAGGTGACTCCTTCTTCTCCTTTCTCCAACGAGGCTCCCATCATCGGGTCGGTGGTTGCGTCTCCAACCACCGTGCAGATTGGGAAGACCGTATCGTTGAACGCGAGCGCGTCTGATCCAAATTCCACGGATACGCTGTCTTATGCCTGGACGGCGACCGCTGGTTCTTTCAGCAAGGCTTCCGAGGCCTCCACAACCTGGACTGCTCCAACGACAGTTGGTATTTCCTCGCTAACCCTCGTGGTGACGGACTCGCAGGGCACTGCAGCGGCGGTCACGCTCTCCATCAACGTCATCAATGGAACGGACGAAGGCCGCGCCGCCCTCGACGTGCAAGTCAATAATCACCCAGTCGTCTCTCGCGTCAGCAGTTCGTCGGCCCGGGTAAACGTCGGACAGGCCACCACGGTGACCGTCTCGGCTTCCGACAGTGATAGTGATCCCCTTACCTACCAGTGGTCGGCATCCTGTAGTGGGAGTTGGACTAGTGCAACCTCCAACACCGCGAGCTTCACTCCGTCCTCGCTGCCTTCGGGCGCGTGCAACAACTGCCAGTTGACCGTCGCTGTCTCGGACGGGCGTGGGGGCAAGAACACCGGAAAACTGAATCTGTGTGTGGTTTCCACCTCGCCCACGCGGTTCCCTCCGTCCATCATCCGCGCCTACCAGTCCTCGTCAACCGCCAGCCCGTCTCAAAGCCTCAGCTTTCAGGTGGAGGCCAGAGATCCGCAGAGCAGCACGCTATCCTTCCAGTGGTCAGCCAATGCGGGTCTGATGGGCACGGCCACGAGCGGGGCCACGAGCAGCAGCAATACCTGGACCGCGCCCACCTGCGTGCCTTCGGGCACCACTCTCTCCATCACCGCCACCGCCACCAACGGTTATGGCTTATCGGACTCCACCGCCTTCCAGGTGAGTGGGTTGCCCAGCTGCGCTCCTTCGACGGGTGGCAAGGCCGTACTCAATTACACCGGCGCGGACCAGTCGTGGAAGGTGCCCACCGGCGTGAACCGCATTCGCGTGAAACTATGGGGCGCGGGTGGCGGCGGTACGACGTTCTCGACGGGCGGTTACGGTGGCGGAGGCGCGTTTGCCGATGCCTTCCTGGGCGTCTCTCCAGGAGAAACCCTCACAGTTGTCGTTGGAGGTGGCGGAGCCCTCGGAACGTCCTCTAGCACGAGCGTCGCGGCTTACGGGGGGGGCGGCGCACCGGGTGTCCAGAGCGGCGCGGGTGGCGGTGGGCGCTCAGCGATTCGGCGCTCAACCTATGACTACGCCACCGCTGGAGGTGGAGGTGGGGCCGGCGCGGACGCGGACGGCACCTACAGCGATGGCGGACCCGGCGGATCGACCGGGCGTGACGGCAAAGATGGCGTTACGACCGATGGAACCTACGGGCTGAGAGGCCGGGGCGGAAGCAGCTCGGCGGGCGGTGCTGGAGGCTCAAGCGTGGGCGCGACATTCACGGCCCAGGCCGGCACGCAATACAAAGGCGGTGACGCATCGACGGAGTGGTGGTCCGGCGACGGAGGTGGAGGCGGGGGCGGATATTATGGTGGCGGCGCGGGCGGCGGTGACACGAGCGGCGGTGCCGGTGGTGGTGGGGGTGGTGGCTCCAGCTACGCTCCAAACGGAAGCGTCCTTGACGGTAGTGGTCGCAATGCGGGCGGCATGTTGGACTCTGATTACGTGACGGGAGTTGGCATGGGTGGCCAGGGCGGAATCGCTGGCGGCCATGGCCGCGTGGTCATCTACTCCGATGTCGAGCAGTATCCCCTCTCCAACGTGATGAAGTGCAGCACGCGTCCGCGCCTGAACCTGGCCAATGGTCAGCTGGCATGTTACGGCATCTGGGATTACGGCAACTCCTTTGGCGAAGACATGGATATGTGCGAAGACTACTCGACGCCCAAGACAGGCTGCGTGGTCAGCACTCCTGCCTGCACGAGTGGGAAGGCAACCGCAGTCGAGTTCATCGGTATCTCGTCCGCCACCAGCACCCAACTGTCGACGATTGCGACGAATCTCGGCGTGTCGACTCAACTGTTGAAGGAGGGGATGGCGAGAGTCTACGTGTACAACTGCTCACCCTGACTCCTGCTGCCTTAACAGGCTTCAACGCACCTCCAGGCCACGAGCCTGGAGGCGCAGGGCACCTCGTGCCGACAAACCCGGGTACGTCCCCCCGGCCCATCGGCTGTCGTAGATAAAGCCCACCTGTCTCCTGCGGCGAAGGACGCGGCCATCACCTGCTGGACGCAGCGGGGCCCCAGCATTCTGGAGACGGGCTCCACGACGCCAGGAAGGACAGGTGGATGAGAAAAGGCGAAGGGCCCGGAATCGTTGAGGTTTCCCTCTTGATTCCGGGCCCTTCTTTTGGCGAGGAGTACGGGACTTGAACCCGTGGCCTCCGGCGTGACAGGCCGGCGTTCTAACCAACTGAACTAACTCCCCATAGAGACGGCTCGGAGCGGGTCGCGCCCCGAGCGGCGTCGCTGTGTGGTGGCCTTATTAACTGATCAGAACTCCGTGTCAAGACTCAGATTTTCCGGACCGGGCGGACAGGAGCACGCCCAGCCGCTCGGCGAGCCCCTGGACCTCCGGCGCCTGGAGGAGGGAGTGGTGGTCGCCCGAAAGCACGTGCTCCTCCACCCCCCCGGCCACCCAGCGGCCCCAGCCTCCCGCGCTCCCCGCCGACGCGGGCACGGCCGTCCCGCTCGCCCGGAAGAGCGTGAGCCGCCCCCCGTAGGGCCCCGGCACGTACCGGGCCAGGGCGCGCAGGTTGCTCTCGAAGACGCGGTACAGGAGGCGGAGCTGCTCGAGCCCCACGCCCCGCCGCAGGACGCCTGCTTCGCGGCCCAGGCCGAGCAGCCGGCGTAGCAGCACCTCCTCGGACTCCGGGAGTGAGTCCTCCAGGAGCAGCCCGGGGACGGACAGGCCGAGCAGCCGCGCGGTGAACTCCACGAACCGGGAGGCGATCCAGGCGGCCCCGGCGCCCTCGGGCAGGCGCTGCTCGAAGGCGTAGGCGTCGAAGAGCACGAGCTGCTCCACGCGCTCGCCCTGCTGCTCGAGCTGCCGCGCCATCTCGAAGGCCACCACGCCACCCAGGGACCAGCCACCGAGCCGGTACGGGCCCACGGGCTGGACGGTGCGCAGGGCCTCCACGTAGCAGGCCGCCATGGACTCGACCGTCTCGAGCGGCACGCGCTCGCCCTCGAGCCCCGGGGACTGCAACGCGTAGAACGGCACCTCGGGGCCGAGCCGCCGCGCCAGCTCCATGTAGGGCAGGACCGTGCCGCTGACGGGGTGGACGCAGAAGAAGGGACGGCCCGAGCCCCCCGTCGACAGGGGTACCAGGGGGGACACGCTCCCCGGGGCCTGGCGCAGCCGCACCGCCAGCTCCTCGAGGGTGGGCGTCTGGAACAGCGCCGCCACCGGCAGGCTCCGGCCGAGGCGCTCGCGGATCATCGACATGAGCCGCATGCCCAGCAGCGAGTGGCCTCCCAGCTCGAAGAAGTTGCTCCCGGGCCCCACCGGCTGAACGCCCAGCAGCTCCTCCCAGATGCGGACGAGCTGGAGCTCCCACGTGTCCCGAGGCGCCACGACGGAGGTGTCCAGCGTGAGTCCCTCGGGAGCCGGGAGCGCCTTGCGGTCCACCTTGCCATTGGGCGTCAGCGGCAGGGCCTCCAGCACCACGAAGGCCGTGGGCACCATGTACTCGGGCAACTTCTCCCTCGCGTACGGCTTCAGCTCCGCCGCCTCGAGTGCCCTGCCTTCCGGCACCACGTACCCCACCAGGCGCTTGCCCTCGCCTCCCTCCTCCCGCACCACCACCACCGCCTCGCGCACGCCCTCGTGCTGCCGGAGCACCGCTTCCACTTCGCCCAGCTCGATGCGGAAGCCCCTCACCTTCACCTGGTGATCGATTCTCCCCAGGTACTCCAGCTCTCCGCTCCCCAGCCACCTCACCCGGTCTCCCGTCCGGTACAACCTCTCTCCTTCTCCGTACGGGCTCGGCACGAACCGCTCCGCCGTCAGCTCCGGCCTGCCGAAGTAGCCTCGCGCCTGTCCCTCTCCCCCGAGGTACAGCTCTCCCGCCACCCCCACCGGCACCGGCTTCATCTCCCCGTCCAGCACGTACGCCTGCGTTCCCTTCAGTGGCCTCCCAATCGTCGGCTCCCTCTCCGCCTCCCTCGGCACTCGCGTGT
>NZ_DBNGVP010000169.1:0-16990 GCF_057119385.1 Archangium sp.
CATAGGGAGCCTGGGGGAGGGTGGCCGAGAGCACCGGGCCGGTGGACTCCACCTCCTCCTTCCACATGCCCTCGCCCCGCCGCAGTGTCAGCACCACCTCGCCCCGCTGTCCCTTCACGTACCGGTAGAGCGCCCACTCCACCAGTCCGCGGAAGCGCTCGGCGTCCTCGTCCTGTGCCTCGGCACCGCTGCCTTCATGCGTGTGCAGCCCGAGCAGCCGCACCCGCTCGCCTTCCACGTGGAGTCCGAGTGCCAGCCATGCCCCTTTGCGCTCCAGCCCGCGCGCGGCTTCCCAGGCCCGGACACGCACCTCCCGTGTCCCCTCCAGCACCTCGGCGGCGGGGAGTGCCCGGGCCCCCGTTCCCGAGCCTGACTTCCTGAACGCGGGCGCCCGCGGGCCCGGTGACTCCAGGGCGAAGCCCATGCGGGCGCTCGGGTGAGCGCGGCACGCGGCCAGTGTCACCAGCATCACGGCTTGAAGAAGAATCGAGGGCGTCTTCATGGGCGCGGCATGGGGCGGCGCAGTCTACCCGCTGTCCGCATACGGCGTAGGAGGTGCGGCATGCCGCCCCGTCTGATAGGACCCGGTGCCGAGCGAGCACACTCCATGAGCAACCCTTCCCAGCAAATCGTCCAGAGGCTCTGGAACTACTGCAACGTCCTGCGCGACGACGGCCTGTCCTACGGCGACTACGTGGAGCAGCTCACCTACCTGCTCTTCCTGAAGATGGCCCACGAGCAGACGCGGCCTCCGTACAACCGCGAGTCTCCCGTCCCCAAGGGCTATGACTGGCCGAGCCTCATCTCCAAGGACGGGGACGCGCTGGAGACGCACTACCGCCACATCCTCGAGACGCTGGGCAGGAAGAAGGGGATGCTGGGCCTCGTCTTCCGCAAGGCCCAGAACAAGATCCAGGATCCCGCCAAGCTGCGCCGGCTCGTCGTGGATCTGCTCGACCGCGAGGAGTGGATGACGCTCGACGCGGACGTGAAGGGCGACGCCTACGAGGGCCTGCTGGAGAAGAACGCCCAGGACACCAAGAGCGGGGCGGGGCAGTACTTCACGCCGCGTCCCCTCATCCATGCCATCGTCGAGGCGGTGGCGCCCCAGCCGGAGGAGACCGTCTGCGATCCGGCCTGCGGCACCGGCGGCTTCCTCCTCGCCGCGCATGACTTCATCGCCCGGAACAAGCTGGACCGCGACCAGAAGAAGCACTTGAAGAAGGAAGCGCTCCACGGCTGGGAGATCGTCCCCAACACCGCCCGCCTGTGCGCCATGAACCTGCTGTTGCACGGCATCGGTGATGACGAGACCCCTCCCATCCGGGTGGAGGACTCGCTCAAGGGAGATCCGGGCGATCGCTTCGACGTCATCCTCACCAACCCGCCGTTCGGCAAGAAGTCGAGCGTCACGGTGGTGAACGAGGAGGGGGAGCAGGAGCGCGAGGCGCTCACCATCGTCCGGGACGACTTCTGGGCCACCACGAGCAACAAGCAGCTCAACTTCGTTCAGCACGTGAAGACGCTGCTGAAGGAGAACGGCCGGGCGGCGGTGGTGGTGCCCGACAACGTCCTCTTCGAGGGCGGGGCGGGGGAGACGATCCGGCGCCGGCTGCTGCACGACTGCGACGTGCACACCCTGCTGCGGTTGCCCACGGGCATCTTCTACGCGCAGGGCGTCAAGGCCAATGTGCTCTTCTTCGAGCGCAAGCCCGCCAGTGAGAAGCCCTGGACGCGGAAGCTGTGGATCTACGATCTGCGGACGAATCAGCACTTCACGCTGAAGACGAACCCGTTGGATCGCGGGGACCTGAAGGACTTCATCGAGTGCTACAAGCCGGGCAACCGGCAGGCCCGCCGGGCCACGTGGTCCGAGAAGAAGAACCCCACGGGCCGCTGGCGGGAGTACACCTATGAGGAACTGCTCCAGCGCGACAAGGTGAGCCTGGACATCTTCTGGCTCAAGGACGAGAGCCTGGAGGACTCGGCGAACCTGCCGGATCCGGATGTCATCGCCGGGGAGATCGTCGAGGACCTGCGCACGGCCCTGGAGCAGTTCGAGGCCATCCAGACGGACATGGCGCGCCGCTGAGCACGGTGCGAGTCCGGACAAGCCGTCGTTTCCACCTTGTCAGGCCCCGTCGAGTCGCCGCAGTCTGGGGGGCACGGATTCGCGGCCCGGCACAGGGCCCGGCAAGGGAGGGCACATGGCGGAGTTCAAGGTCGACGCACGAGGACCCATCGAGATCTGGACCATCGACGGCGAGGGGCGGCGCAACGCCATCAGCCGGGCGATGCTCCAGGAGTTCGAGGAGATGGTGACGCGCGTGTCCCGCGGGCACGACACCCGGGCGGTGGTCATCACCGGGGCGGGGGACAAGGCGTTCTGCGCGGGCGCGGACCTCAAGGAGCGCGGCACCATGAGCGAGCCCGAGGTGCGCGCCTTCCTCGACGGGCTGCGGCGCACCTTGCGCTCCCTCGAGAAGAGTGACTGCGTGTTCATCGCGGCCATCAACGGGGCGGCGTTCGGCGGGGGCACCGAGCTGGCGCTCTCGTGCGATCTGCGCGTGGCGGCCCCGGCGGCCGAGCTCGGACTCACCGAGGTGAAGCTGGGCATCATCCCCGGCGGTGGCGGAACGCAGCGGCTGGCGCGCCTGGTGGGGCCGGGCCGGGCCAAGGATCTGATCCTCACCGGCCGGCGGCTCAACGCGGCCGAGGCCTTCAGCATCGGCCTGGTGAACCGGCTGGCGCCCGAGGGGCACCTGCTGGACACGGCCTACTCCATGGCCGAGAGCATCGTGGAGAACGCCCCCATCGCCGTGGCCACCGCCAAGCACGCCATCGACGAGGGCCTGTCGCTCGAGCTGGACGAGGCGCTCGCCCTGGAGCTGCGCCACTACGAGAAGGTGCTCGCCACCGAGGACCGGCTCGAGGGCCTCAAGGCCTTCGCCGAGAAGCGCAAGCCCTCCTACAAGGGCCGTTGACGCACTGCCCCGGAAAACAGTCTAGGCATTATATTCTGCTTTCCATCGAAAATCCTTTTCACTCCGGGTAGAACGGAGGGCGCTTTCCGTTCCGGAAGCGGAGTGAAAAGGAGAAGCGCATGTCCGTTCGTTCCCAGTTGTCGAGCGCCGTGGTGGCCGTGGTCACGCTGGCGGGTGGCGCCGCCGCCGCCAGCACCATCAACCAGAACACCGCGTGGACCATCAATCGCCCCAACGCGGCCGCGACCTACCGGGTCGTGGCCTACGGGGACTCGCTCTTCGCGGGCTACAACGGTGCCCCCTACAGCGTGGCCCGGCGTGCCGCTCCCTACGTGGATGGCGAGTACCTGTCCACGAAGTGGAACGCCCACATCGAGGTCATCCGTCGCACCAAGTCCGGCGCCAGGGCCGACGACATCTACAACAACAAGATCGTCGCCGAGCGCTCGTACATGCAGGCGAGCAACACCCGCGCGGTGATGTTCGAGATGTGTGGCAACGACTACCTCCAGGCGCGCTCGGCCTTCATGCAGCAGACGGGCACGTGCAGCTACTTCGAGCTGGACTCGGCCCTCTTCAACTGCACCCTCTACATGGAGCGGGCCATGCAGGCCATCAACACCTACGCCACCTCGGCCAAGGTGAAGATCATCTCCACCATCCACTACCCGGGCTTCGACGCGGACAACGTGCTCACCCCCTGCACGGACTCCACCACGGGCACCCGGGTGAACAAGCGCGCCAGATTCCTGCCCTACCTGGCCAAGAGCAACTGGCGGGCCTGCAACCTGGCGGAGAAGTATGGCTTCAAGTGCGCCGACTCCTTCGCCGAGTACATGGCGGCCGACTACGACTCCAACGGCGACGGGCTGATCGACCGCGACGCCATCCGCTACCGCCCGGGCGAGACCGAGGCGAGCTACGTCCACCGCATCACCACCACCCTGGGCTCCACGCTGCGCGACGCCAACTTCCACCTCGCCAGCCCCGGCGTCAGCTACGACTACATCCAGTCGGACAACACCCACCCCACCTACTACGGCTCCAGCACCATCGGCATCAACACCTCCGGGAATGGCTCGGGCTCGGGCGCGTCTGACTTCAGCGACAGCCAGTTCCTCAACGGGAAGAACCCGGTGTGGAACACGTCCGGCCACGAGCGCATGGGGTGGATCATCTCCACCTTCGATCCCCCCGCGCCCTGACCTTCACGAGCTCCGGAGACATTCCCCATGATTCGCAATTCCATCCATTCTCCTCTGTATGTTCTGGGTTTGATGCTGACGGCTTGCGGGCCCGTGCCCGAGTCCTCGGAGCCGGTGGAGCCGGAGGCGCTCGGCGTGGCCAGGTCCGCCATGTGCTCCAGCTCGGCCGTCACCGGCCTGACGCTGTCGGGAGTGAGCACCTACGCGGGGGAGATGGCGGCGGCGGGAACCTATGCGGTGTCCTACCCGGCCAACGCGGCGTTCGTGGCGTTCTTCATTGACGGGGTCGAGCAGGCGAGCGGGAGGGCGAGCGGCGGCGCCACGGGCACCTGGTCCTTCAGCAAGTCGCCTGTCACCTGCGGCACGCACTCCTTCAAGGTGACGGCCTGGCCCATGGTCGTCTCCAGTGATGGCTCCTGGACCGCGTGCACGGGCAACCCCAGCATGACGATCACCCAGAGCGTCTCCGAGCCCTGCCCGGGCAAGTGCGAGATCAACGGCAGGACCTATTCCAACGGGCAGGTCAACCCCTCGAGCGGGTGCCAGATCTGCGACGTCACCCAGAGCCAGACGTCCTGGTCCTTCTACAGCGCCGGGTATGTCAACAAGAACGGGTACTGCAAGTCGCTCGTCAGTGGCGGGGCGGTGTGCGCGGGCACCTCGTCGAAGGTGGGTGAGCCCTGCACGGTCAACTCCGACTGCTGGTTGAGCTGCTCCGAGCTGCTCTGAGGACCGGGTCCGCGGGCATTCCAGCCGCAAATGAAAGAGGCTCCCGCTCGAGAGCGGGAGCCTCTGGGGTTCCGCCCCCTGGAAGCAGGGGGCGGGAGGGCACAACGGCTCAGTACTGGCCCTTGAGCGTGGTGCTGTAGGCGGTGAAGCCGCGCAGCTGCACGAACCAGTTGACCGTCTGGCTGGAGGCGCCGAGGCTGAAGGTGCAGGTCTCGTTGTTTCCGGCGCGCAGCGGACGGCAGTTGTAGACGTGCGTCTCCGGAAGGTCGCCGGCACGCACGTACATGTCTGCATCACCCGTGCCACCGGAGATGGTGAAGACCAGCGTCCGCGAGGTGGTGCTCGGCGGGACGGCGAGCACGTAGTTCTTGATGCTGTTCGCGGCACCGGAGACGGCCACCGCCACACCATTGGAGAGCGGGGTGGACGGGGGCTTCTTGTAGAGGAGCCGGTTGGGGGAGCCAGTGCCGGGATCGGTGACGAGGTTCTTCAAGCTGTCGTCGATCAGCCGCTGCTTGATGCTCGAGGCCGGCACGCCCTGGGACAGGAGGATCGCCGCCAGGCCCGTCACGTGCGGCGCGGCGAACGAGGTGCCGCTGTTGGCATAGCCAGCCGACCCATCACTGAGCAGCGAGGGGACGTCCACGCCGGGGGCGAAGAGGTCCACGCAGGGGCCGTAGTTGGAATAGAGTGCCCTACCGGCCTCCGTCAGGGCGTTGGGATCGGGGAACATCCGCCGGTCGTTCTTGTCCGTCGCCGCCACCACGATGATCTTCTTGGCGGGGGTGTTGTTGGGCGAGATGTTGCAGGCGTCGGTGCCAACGCTTCCGCTGCCCGGCTGCGGCAGCGTGTTGCCCGCCGCCGACACGAGCACGATTCCCGGCTTGTCCGCGAGGGCGGCGGCGGCCGTGTCGATCGAAATGCTGGGGAACGTGTTGACGCTGAGGTTGACGACGGCCGGCGTCTGGGCATTGGCCACGAGCCAGTTCAGGCCCTCGTTGAGGTGGGCGGTGTCGATGAAGCCCGTGTCGTTGGCCACCTTCACGGAGTGCAGCCGCACCCGCTTGGCAACGCCATACGTGTGGCTCCCGATGATGGCGGCGACGAAGGTGCCGTGGCTCTGCGGCGAGGAGTCCGCGCTGCCCACGCCCATCTCGTCCCAGGCGATGAAGGCCGAGTCGACGCGGGATTCGAAGTTGAACTCGTCGAGGGCGAACTCATCGCTCTGGCCCGAGACGCCCGTATCGACGACGTAGACGTGGGTGCCCTCGGCGGTCTGCTCGTAGGCATACGTGTTGTTGTAGGCCCGCGTCCCCTGGTCGATGCGATCCAGGTTCCACGGCGCGCCCGTCTGCGGGTTCGCCGGGAGGGGCGCGGACAGCATGACGGCGGCGTTCTCCTCCACGGACGCGACGAGCGGATGCTCCGCCAGCGCCAGCGCCTGGGCCTCGGTGGCGCGGATGTGGAAGCCGCGCATGGCGTGCTCGTACGTGTTGAGGATCTCCACGCCATGCAGCCGGGCGAGCTCCGCCCCCTGCCTGGCCACCGGCGGCAGCGCGGCGTTGGGCTTCTCCTTCAGGACGACGATGTACTCCCCCTGTACCGCCCTGCCCGCCTGCGCCCGGAAGAACTTGCCCTGGATCACCGGCGCGGCGGCCTCCTGGGGCTGCGCCGCCATCGCGCTACCCGCGGCCAGTGTCAGGCCGGCCGTCATCAACAATCCCTTCAAGTGTCTCATCTTCTCTCCTGTTGCTCGAAAAAACGGGTTGAACGGGGACTTCTCCTCAAGGCGTGCGGGCCCGCTGCGCCTGAAGGCTCATTTCCTTCTCCTTCGCCACGATTCCCTGCGCGCGCGTGGCGATGTACTCCATGAGCTTCTCGAGCCGCGTTCCCCGGGCGGACTCCGCCAGGGCCAGGGCACGCTCGGGATCCTGCCGGTAGAGGAGCTCGAACAGCTCGAACTTCGTCGCCGCCAGCGAGCGCTTCACGTCCGGCGCCATGTCCGGGCCAAAGGAGTCCTCGAGGATGATGCGCTCCACCTCGGACAGCAGTGGCTTGCGCTCGGGGTTCTCCTTCCACGCGAGCGCCTCGCGCAGATAGTCCACCTGCATCAGGCGCTTGACGTTGGCCGGCATCGAGTCCTTGGCGGACTCGGGGTGGAGCAGGGACTGCCGCGTCTGCTCGTACATGGCCCTGTCCGCCAGCAGCGCCTGGTAGTCCTTGCGGCCGTTGGAGTCGAGCAGGACGTGCTCGCGGAAGTAGTCGAACTGCGCGAGCTTGGGCTCCGTCTTGAAGATCTTCTGCTTCATCAAGTCGGTGTTGGTGGTGAACTCCCCATGCTCTCCCTCCTCACCGGGGATCTCCTCGGGGGCCGCCAGCAGCTCGGGAGGCTGGGGCAGGGCAGCGGGCCGGGCCTGCGCCGCGGGCGGCGCAGCCGAGGCCTGCACCGGGGAAGCGGGCGGCAGCGGAGCGGCCGTCTCGCGCGCGGCGGCTGGCGGCGCGTCTCCCCGGGTGAGCCACATCGCGGTGAGCCCGAGCACCCCGAGTCCCGCGACGACGAGCATGTTCTTGATGGCCTTCATCGGACTTCGGACCTCATGAGAGCGGACGCTGGAGAATCAGGCGGTGGCGCCGGCCCGCCCGGGGGCCGGCGTCTGCGGACGGCTCGTTACGGAATGACCTCGGCCGGCATCCCCCGGTAGAGGATGATCCGGTTGATGTAGGCCACCTCGTCGTTCTGGAAGCGCACGGAGCCCACCAGGTAGTCCTGCGCCACCAGCACGTTGGACACCAGGTCCGTCGTCTCCGGGGCGATGTTGTAGACCTTGCCGTAGTGGAGCGTCTTCTGGACGTCCACGATGGGATCCAGGCTGCCGTCGCTCTTCACCAGCTCGTCGCCCACCTTGAGCGTCTGCGCCTGCACCATCCGGCCCTCACCGTTGATGACCGGGTGCTCGTGCGTGACGCGCAGCTGGCCACCGGACCGGGTGGTGATGACGTAGATGGTGTGCTCCGCGTCGCGGATCTCCTTGGTGTAGCTGTAGGTGCGGTTCTGCTGCAGCTTGAGGTTGTCGAGCGTGGAGTCCGAGGAGAGGGTGATCAGATCCTCGCGCAGCCCGTTGAACGCGTCGAGGATGGACACGTACCCGTCCGAGAAGAGGATCCGCTGCTCGGGGGTGTAGCACGCCGACTCGCAGTAGCCGTTCACGTGCACGGGCGTGGTGGTGGGGATCTGGCCGTTCTTGTCGGTGTAGAGCTGGCAGGTCGCCTGCGCGCGCACCGCCGGATCGGACGACATCACATTCGGGTGGGGGAAGAGCTGGACGTTGTCCTGGGCCTCGATCACCGACGTGGTGCTGAAGGTGGGGTAGAGCGCCCGGCCCTTCTTGCGCCACGAGTCCCGCAGCCAGTAGTAGTACCCGCGGGAGTCCTGGTACTGGTAGGTGGGCCCGGACAGGTACAGCGCGAACATGGTGCTGTAGTTCACCTTGAATTCGTAGAGCGGGCCGGTGAACGCCCCCTCTCCCGTGGGATTGCGGATGGGATCCGACTCCCGGTAGTCCTTCAGCGTCCCGCCGGTCGCGGCGGCCTGCGCCGTATCGAACCAGGCGGCCGGATCTCCCACGTTCTGGATGGTTCCGCACTTGCGGGCCCACTCCACGCGCCACTCCGCCTTCTGGTTCGTATCCACGTTGTCGACGGTGCAGCGCGTCGAGATGATGACCTGCGCCTCCGCCTGCATGGGCAGCAGCACCGCGGCCGCCGAGATGACGATGCCACCCCAGATTGTCTTAGTCATACGCATGTCCTCACTGGGCGCCTTGCCCTCAACCGGGGGCAGGCCCTTGCTTGCCAGTACCGCTTCATGCGGCACGCGAGTCTTCCGAGTGCTCCCTCTGGACTCGACCGCTCGAGTCCCCGGAGTGGCAGCATACCTCAGTAGTCGCTGATATTGGATTATGCACGATTTCCGTGGTGTTGTCTTGCGTCCCCAGAAAAAAAAAACGGCCCCGCGAGAGCGGAGCCGTTTGTCGTTGAGACCGGCCCGGGAAGCGGGCCGGCCCACGGGCTACGGGAATCAGCAGATGCCGAGGTTGAGCGACCCGAAGATGTTGAGCAGGCTGATGTTGCGCGTCCAGCCCGGCCAGGAGGCGATCTTGATGGTCCAGGTCTTCTTGAAGAAGAGGATCTTGACCTTCACGAAGCCCTGGAGGGTACCGGACAGGTAGTTGAGCTGGAGGTCGGACTTCAGCTTCCAATCCAGCGTGCAGAGGGGCCAGAAGAGCTCGCCCACGGCGGGCAGGTTGACGTTGATCAGGCGCAGGTCGGAGGACACGCCGAAGCTGGCGATCACGATGTTGACGCCGGCCGAGGCGGACACGTTGGCGGAGCCACCGGCCGTCGCCGTCAGGCGGGCCACCGTCGGGCCGACCTCACCGGTCAGGGAGAAGCGGGCGGCGCCGGACAGGGAGGCGCGCACCGTCACGGGCACGGGGCCGATCATGAACGTCTTGGAGACGTCGAAGAAGGTGCGGCTCCAGTTGAGCGGCGCGGGCGCGAAGGTGGCGTAGAGGTTGGTGGACCAGATCGTCTGGCCCATGGCGTACAGCGCGGCGGTGCCGCTGTTGCTGCCGCCCTGCTGGCCGTTGATGTAGGCGCGGGCGCGGACGAGCTCCTTCTCGACGTTGAAGGCCTTGCCATACACATAGCCCTCGGCGAGCGCCTCGACCGTCTTGGGCGTGGTGGTGGCCGTGGTGGCCTTGATGAAGGCGTTGATGACGTAGCCGGCACCAAAGATGTTGTTACCGACCTTCTCGTTCTTGTTCCAGCTCTTCTCGAAGACCTGGGCGGTCTGGGTCGTCGGCTGGCCCTCGGTCGGGGGCGGCACGAACTGGGTGGTGGCCTCCGGGATGACCGCCTGGAGGTAGTTCACGTCGCGCAGGCCGTCCGAGAAGTCGAAGTACACCGGCGCGTTCAGGATGCGCGACTCGTCACTGACGACGGTGTCCTGCTCGGGCGTCGAGTAGACCCGGGTCGGGCTGAACGGCATGACGACCGTGTCCCAGGGCACCGTGTTGTTCATCACGTAGCTGGAGGGATACACGGCGGCCGGATACTTCGGCTCCACCACGTACGTGCTCGAGTCGGTGAACTGCGCGGCGGCCAGGGTGGGAGCGGCTACCGCTACCAGCGCGGCAAAGCGAAAGGCAGTCTTCAACATGGATAGTCTCCAATTCCCGTCAGCGGGGAACGAAACTATTACCCGGAGTGCGGGCGAAAAAAAAGCCCTCCCTTTCATTTTCTCTCGGAATACAGGAGTTCCATATCGCCCGGAATGGTCTGGAAATCATCTGGTTGATATGTTTTAAATCATCTGGCTGATATGTTTTACGGTGGTGATGCAGTATTCTACTGCATTTGGAATCCGATGGCAAAAACAAAACCGCCGGCGGGGGGCCGGCGGTTTCGGAGGGGGGAGGCGGAGCGGAGAGGAGGCGGCTACGGCGTGGCGGGGCCCGCCTGCGGGACGGGAGTGGCGGGGGTGTTGACGTACATGAGGGCCATCTGCCGGATATCCGCGTTGGGATCGTTCTGGCTGGACCAGGCAATCAGGGCCATGGCCTCGGGCAGCACGCCGCGCACGGCGCCCAGGAGGCGGATGACGTCGGCGCGCACGCCATCCACGGCGTCCTTGCGCAGGGCCTGTCCCAGGGCGGGGAGCAGGGGCGGTAGGGGCCGGTAGCTGGCGGAGAAGACGGCGGCGCGGCGGACCTCGGAGGCGGGATCCGCGAGGAGGTACTGGGACAGGAGTTGGTCGGCGTCGGTGCCGGGCACGTTGCGCAGCGCCTCGATGGCGGCCGTGCGGATGCGCGGATCCGGCGAGCCGAGCGCCTCCTGGAGGGTGGACATCATGGTGGGCGAGCGGGTGTTGCCCAGGGCCCGGAGGGCCAGCGCCTGCTGCTCCGGGGTGGAAGCCGTGCGGTAGCTGTTGTTCAGCTCGAAGACGAGCGACTCCGCGTCGCGCGCGTTGTCATCCCCCATCTGGTAGGCGGCGTTGCCGAGCCCCAGGACGGCGGTGTCGCGCAGCATCGGATCCGGGTTGCGCGTCATCTCGCGCAGCGCGTCCACACCCTGGCGGTTGGGCTCACCCGCCATGCCCATGGCGGCCACGGAGTCCATGCGGATGTCATGGGGGAGGGAGCCATCGCCCATGACGGTGGACAGGGCCTGGATGGACTCCTTGTTGCTGGCCGCGGACAGCGCGCCGAGCATGGGGCTGGCCGCGTCCGGCTCCATTCCGGAGCGGATGATCTCCGGGACCTTGAGGGCCTCGCCCGGCTGGAGCATGAAGAGCGCGCGCATCTGCTCCAGCGCCCGCGCCCGCGCGTCGTCGCGCTCGAGCGGATCCTTGGGCAGGGTGCGCAGATCCTTGACCAGCGTGTCGAAGTTCTTGCCGCCCAGCACCTGCCGGTACTGGTCCAGCGGATCCTGCTGCACGCCACCGAAGCTGGCCATGGGCGCGGAGCTCAGGGCGCCCTGGCGCGCCTTGAAGGAGTTGAAGAGCGAGGGATCGTACATGCGCTGCTGCAGGCGCAGGCGCAGGGTGTTCTCATAGGTGGCGGCCATCAGCTCATCCGCCGAGTCCACGTCCAGCTGCTCCGTGGCGTCCACGGAGCGGGCCCACAGATCCTTCTCCAGCTCGAAGGTGGCGCCCGCGCGCACCTTGAGGCTGATCTTCCCCGACATGGGCTCGAGGCCCTGGGGGGTGATCAGATGGGTGTAGGACTTCTTGTTCTTCTCGAAGCGCTCGGGCGTCTGGCGCACGTACTCGGCCACGTAGCGGCCGGTGGTGTCGAGCTCCTCGGTCTTCCAGGTGTCCTGGGGGACGCCGGCCACCACGAACTGGGAGCCCGCCACGAGGGCGCGGTGGATGCCGCGCACCAGCGAGTCCGCGTCGTTCTCGAAGTGGGTGAGCACCACCATGCCCGTCTTGTCCATGGAGAAGAAGAAGGGCAGCTCCATGGCCCGGGTCATCGCCTCGCGGGCGTCGGGCGCCACCGGGTTGCCCTCGACGAGGACGGACAAGGTGGACAGCTTGAGCTGCACGCGGGCGTCCACCCGGGTCTCGGTGGCGGAGACGACGCCCACGTTCCACTCGCCCTGGAGGTTGAACTTCATCTCCGGCATGGTCTGCGCGTCCGCCCGCTTCTTGCGGAAGGCGATCTTCTGGTCGGCGCTCAGGGAGTAGCGGTAGAGCGTGCCGGGGACCCAGGCGCGCGTGCCGTCCGCCGTCTTCTGGGCGGGCGGGGCCGGCGTGGCCGCGGGCGTCTGGGCCGCGGGCGCGGGCTGGGAGGGGCGGACCGCTTCCTGGGGAGGCGCGGGCTGCTCCGGCCTGGACAGGCCCCACCAGGCGCCCAGCCCGCCCAGCAGGACGAGCGGTATCAACAGCAGCATGGTACGTGAACGCTTCCCAGACATGATGGCTCCCCTGATTTCTGCGGCCCCGTGCGGCGGGTTTCCCCGTCTACCACGGTTTATTCGCTTATAGGGAGGACGACTGGGAGGGAAATCGATTGCACGCACCGTCAGGGCAGGGGAGCGGCGGCGCGAGGGCCACCGCCCCCCAGGGGGCCGGAGACTACGGCCGGACGTAGGTGATGTTCAGGTTGTAGGTGGAGCTGGTGCTGACGCCCCGCACCATGATGTAGGCCTTGTTGGGGGCCCCCGGGGGGACGAGCACGTTGCACGTCTCGGAGGCGCCGGAGAGGGCCGGGCGGCAGTAGTAGCTGGTGGTGGTGGGGTAGGCCCCGAAGCTCACGTAGAGGTTCGGGTTGCCCGTGCCGGTCATCACCACCTTGAAGTAGGTGCCGGGGGCCACATCGTACGCGCCGTGGTAGGCGTTCTGCCCCTGGGACAGGGTGCCGCTGGCCGTGCCGGACGCCGGCCCGCTGGGCATGGGCTTGGTGTAGGAGATCTCCAGGGAGTACGTGTCGCCGCCCAGGAGGGTGGCGACGGAGGAGGAGCCCTTCACCATGATGTAGGCCTTGGTCTGGCCCGCCGGGACGAGCACGTCACACGTCTCGACGGCGCCGGAGAGGGCCGGGCGGCAGTAGTAGCTGGTGAGCGTGGGGTACGCGCCGAAGCCCACGTAGAGGTCCGGGTTGCCCGAGCCGGTCATCACCACCTTGAAGTAGGTGCCGGCGACCACCTCGTAGGCGCCGTGGTAGTCATACTGGCCCGAGGACAGGCTGCCGCTGGCCGTCTCGGTGATGGTACCGGTGGTGGTGGGCTTGGTGTACATGAGCGCCAGGGTGTAGGAGGCGCTGGTGACCGCCGTCACCATGATGTAGGCCCGGGTCTGGCCCGCGGGGACGAGCACGCTGCACACCTCGGAGGAGCCGGAGAGGGCCGGGCGGCAGGTGTACTGGGTGGCCGTGGGGTACGTGCCGAAGTGTACGTAGAGATCCGCGTTGCCCGTGCCGCTCATCTCCACGTTGAAGTAGGTGCCGGCGACCACCTCATAGGCGCCGTGGTAGGCGCTCTGTCCCGCGGACAGGGTGCCGCTGGTGGCGTCGGTGGGAGGAGGCGGGGGCGGCGGGGGAGGGGGAGGAGGCGGGGTGCCCGGCGTGCCGTAGAGGCTGGCGGCGCCCTGGGCGTCCAGGAGGGACAGGTTCAAGGACAGGCCCGCCGTGCCATTGCACTCCGGGTAGTGCATCACCGAGTCGGAGTCATAGCTGGTGAGCGAGCGGTAGGTGAAGTTCTCGCTGCATCCCTCGGGGGCGTTGGTGCCGAGGAGGATGTGCTCGTGCTCGAAGCCGAGCACGTGCCCCAGCTCGTGGCGGAACAGTCCCACCACGGGGTACGGCGAGCTGGTGAAGGTGACCGGGTTGACGAGGATGTTGCGGGAGTCGCGGGGCGTGGCCGGGCCGAAGGCGCGCAGCCAGTACGAACCGCTCAGCGGCCTCACGTCGAAGAGGACGTTGAGGTTGGTGGCGGTGCAGTTGGCGTCCTGATCGCTCTTGTGGATGAAGTTGACGTTGGCCACGGCCTCCCAGGCGGCGGTCGCGTCCGCCATCGCCTGCACCGTGGCGCTGTATTGGGCGCTGGTGAAGCTGGTGCTGCTCACGCAGTAGGTGAGGTTGAGCTTCTGCGTGTCGTCCCACTTCACGTCCACGCCCCCCGAGGTCCCCACGATCAGCTGCCCGTTCTTCAGGCGCCTGTCGAAGAACTCGCGCAGCGTGTTCTCGTCGTGGATGGCGACGTCCCCGTCGAAGACGAAGACGCCCTCGGGATCCTGGTACACCCGGGCGCGGAACTCCTCCCACGTGAGTCCCTGGCCCACGGGGCCGGGATGTTGGATCTCCTCGGGTCCTCCTCCACAGCCGGTGGCGGCCAGGAGGGAAAGCCCTGCAAGTGAGGCGGCGAGGCGGCGATTGAACATTCGGATTCGTCCTTCTCGGCGTTTGGAGAAAGTCAGACGCACGTGACTCTAGAGGATAGCCCGGAAATACAGGGGAATACAATGAAAGGCAAGCTTTCTATGAATGCTTGATTGTCGGCTTGCTCATTCCTGGAACAAGAAGTGGGATGGCGGCTTGCTTCAACCGAAAGGAGTTGCCGCGTATGTCACGACGCCCCTTGTCCCTGCTGTCCGCGTTCGCCTTGCTTCAGGCCTGTACCCCGGTGACGGAGGAGCCCCCGGCGCCCGGGCCCACCGCCGCCCTCGAGCAGAAGGCGGTGGTGCCGGGTTTCGCCGAGCTGCACCACCACATGTTCGCCGAGCAGGCCTTCAGTGGCGGCTGGTTCCACGGCGGCCACACCGGCACGCTGACCAACTGTGATGGAGGCGAGCCCGAGAGCGATCATGCCCGGGTACGCATGGACCTGAGCAACATGCTCAAGTTGTGCCCCAACTCCGCCAACGTGGACCTCAGCAACGTGCCCCTGCTGAAGGAGCTGTTCAGCATCGGCGGGGCGGTGGCCTCGGAGGCCATCGGCATGGTGGAGGGCACGGATGGCGACACCGGGTTGCACCTGGGCCGCAAGGAGGTGAACACGCAGTGGCCGCGCTGGGACACCATCGCCCACCAGCAGTCGTGGGAGGGCTGGCTGCGCAAGGCCCACCAGGGAGGCATGTCCCTGGTGACGGTGTCGCTGGTGAGCAACGGCTTCCTGTGCAGTGCGTTGCCCTACCAGAACCTCAAGCGGCCCTGCGACGAGATGGCGGACGTCGAGGTGCAGCTGCAGATGGCGCGGGACTTCGACGCGCGCACGGACTGGGCGGAGATCGCCCTGTCGCCCGCGCACGCGCGGCAGATCATCGCGTCCGGCAAGCTGGCCATCGTGCTCTCCATCGAGGTGAGCAAGCTGTTCGGCACCAAGGACTGGCGCTCGGAGCTCAACCGCTTCTATTCACTGGGAGTGCGCTCGCTGCAGCCGGTGCACCAGCTGGACAACCGCTTCGGCGGCGCGGCCATGCACAACGCCGTCTTCCATGTCGCGCAGTTCCTGGAGAACTGCCACATCGACTACGACTGCGGCGTCACGGGCAACGGCTTCACGCTGGGCTTCGACGTGGCCCGGGACGCGGCGGGCAACTGCCGCAACACCAAGGGCCTCACCGCGGAGGGCAAGGCGCTGGTGCAGGAGATGATGGCCAAGGGGATGCTCATCGACATGGCGCACATGTCCGAGCGCTCGGTGCAGGACACCTTCGAGCTGGCGAAGACCAACAGCTACTACCCGCTCTTCATCTCGCACGGCCACTTCCGCGAGGTGGTGGCCCCGAAGGTGGCCGCCGAGGAGAAGACGACGCCGGCGTGGGTGGTGGGCTACCTGCGGCAGACGGGCGGCATCTTCGGCCTGCGCACGGCGCCCGACGAGATGCGGACGTACACGAAGACGGCCGTGGCCAACACCTGCCATGGCTCGTCCCGCTCCTTCGCGCAGATGTACGAGTTCGGCCGCCAGGGGCTGAAGGTGCCCATGGCGTTCGGCGCGGACTTCAACGGCTTCATCCAGCAGACGCGGCCGCGCTTCGGTCCGTACGGGGCGTGCTCGGCGGGCTTCCAGGCCGAGGCGGACGCGCAGGCCAGGCAGCAGCGCACCTCCGGGCCCGCGCGCCTGAACACGGACTTCGACGAGTACGGCCTGGCGCACGTGGGCCTGCTGCCGGATCTGCTGAAGGAGCTCAAGAACCTGGGGGCCAACACCACGGGCCTCGAGGGCTCCTCGGAGTCCTTCCTGCGCACGTGGGAGCGCGGCCTGTCGCCGCGCACGGGCATGGCCAACGCCGCGACGGACATCGACACCAGCGGCGTGGCGGCCTACGTGGAGAAGTCCACCCGCGAGGCGCAGTACCCCATCGCGTGTGGCGAGCGCTATGCCCCCAACGCCCGCGTGGTGGGCCAGACGTGTGAGCTCAACGTGCACTGCGCCAGCGGCAAGTGCTCCGAGAACAGCTGCGACTTCCTGGGCACCTGCCTCTGCAACTCGGACTCGGACTGCCCGTCCACCCAGTACTGCGACTGGGGCTGGACCAACCTGTGTGTGAAGAAGAAGCCGGCGGGCGCCGCGTGCTTCACCGGCACCGAGTGCCTCTCCGGCTGGTGCGGCTGGTACTCCACCTGCACCTGAGCACGGGCTCCACCGTTGCCCGCCCACGCACGCGGGCAACGGCGGGGGGAGGGCAGGAAAAAACGCCGCGAGCACTGGATTGGCGGAAAATTATCATCTAAGCTGAATTTCACCTCTCTCCGAGAAAACACGCCTATGCGCTTCGACCCGACCCGTTCTGTCGTTGGTGCCTTGCTGTCCGGACTGGTGCTGTCTGGCTGTGGGGGTATCCCCGGGGAGACCGGGCTGGAGCCGGCCGGCGCGGAGGCCCTGGGTACCCAGGAGTCCGCCCTGGACTGCGCCGGGGCGGCCGTCACCTCGCTCAACATGGGCGTGGTCAGCTCGTGGGGCGGCACGCTGTCCACCGGCAGCGGGACGTGGTCGGTGGTCTATCCCGCCAACGGCATCATCCTCGAGTACTACGTGGATGGTGTCCTGCGCGGCACCCAGCCCATC
>NZ_DBNGVP010000170.1:0-3173 GCF_057119385.1 Archangium sp.
CATAGGGAGCCTGGGGGAGGGTGGCCGAGAGCACCGGGCCGGTGGACTCCACCTCCTCCTTCCACATGCCCTCGCCCCGCCGCAGTGTCAGCACCACCTCGCCCCGCTGTCCCTTCACGTACCGGTACAGCGCCCACTCCACCAGGCCGCGGAAGCGCTCGGCGTCCTCGTCCTGTGCCTCGGCACCGCTGCCTTCGTGCGCGTGCAGCCCGAGCAGCCGCACCCGCTCGCCTTCCACGTGGAGCCCGAGTGCCAGCCATGCCCCCTTGCGCTTCAGCCCGCGCGCGGCTTCCCAGGCCCGGACACGCACCTCCCGTGTCCCCTCCAGCACCTCGGCGGCGGGGAGTGCCCGGGCCTCCATGCCCGAGCCCATTTCGCTGAACGCGGGCGCCCGCGGGCCCGGTGACTCCAGGGCGAAGCCCATACGGGCGCTCGGGTGACCGCGGCACGCGGCCAGTGTCACCAGCATCACGGCTTGAAGAAGAATCGAGGGCGTCTTCATGGGCGCGGCATGGGGCGGCTTTCTCTCCAAGTCCGTCGCTGAATACTTCAAGCGCGAGGAGGCGAAGTCCCCATGAACCGAGATGGGGCTGGCAGGGGCCGGTTCAGTGGAGAGGCCGGCCGAGGGAGTCGAGGACGGGGCGGCGGGTGGGCAGGGTGTGGTGCTCGTGGTCGTAGAAGCACTCGGGGCCGAGCAGGGAGATGAACTCGCGCTCGCGCGTGATGCCGGACTCGGTGCCCGCCTCCGTGGGCAGCTCGTAGGGCTGGACGAGCACGAGGTCCTCACCGAGCGGCTGGCGGCATTCGGCGGGCAGTGAGTCGAGGCGCTCGCCGAACATGCGGACGAAGGGGGGGCCATAGAAATTGCGCCAGACGAGACCAGGAAGTCCCTCACTGTAGTCACGCACGGTGTGCTCCTCTTCCGAGTAGGTGAAGTCCTTTCCTCCTTCCATGGGGATACTCTTGTGGACGAGCCGCCACCGCTTGCCATGGATATCTGTTTCCAGTCCTGCCAGGGCCAGAGGTGACTGAAGGAGGCGCATCAACTCCGCTACCTGTTGTGCATGCGCTGCACGCCATGAGTCCTTCGATGCCGACCTGGCGGACGTCATCCAGGAAATGGAGCCCGTGTAGGGTGGAGCGCCGGTCGAGGAGGGATGAATCGCGATGAAATCCCGATCCGTTCTGGCGGCAACCATCAGATTGTTGTGCTCCTCGTAATAGGCGACGAGTGGCGCGAGCTCACTGGAGGCCGGGTCCATCTCACGCTTCAATGAGGCGGAACTGTAGCGCTTGGGCTCGAACCATCGGTATCTGCGAAGGACGAGGTCGAGGAGCTCTCGTACGACATCAATCGAGGGACGGCCAGGAGGAAGCCTTATTTGGAGAGCCAGGTATTTGACGGGCATGATTAGCGAGAAGACTTCATGGGTAATAGTTCAGGCTTGCCTTGCCATGTTCTGGGACTGCTCGCGCAGGGGTGACTCGTTCAGCAGGTAGCCAGGTGGCGGGGCGGCGACACGTAGGAGGTCAGCAGCTTGCAGGAGGTTCTGCCGACGCAGGAGTGGTTGTGAAAGCGGTGCCGAAGCCGCTCAGTGGAGAGGTCGGCCGAGAGAATCGAGGACAGGGCGGCGGGAGGGGAGGGTGTGGTGCTCGTGGTCGTAGAAGCACTCGGGGCCGAGCAGGGAGATGAGCTCGCGCTCGCGCGCGATGCCAGACGCGGTGCCCGCCTCCGTGGGGAGCTCGTAGGGCTGGACGAGGACGAGGTCCTCACCGAGCGGCTGGCGGCATTCGGCGGGCAGTGAGTCGAGGCGCTCGCCGAACATGCGCACGAAGGGTGGGCCATAGAAATTGCGCCAGAAGAGTCCCGCGAGTCCTTCGCTGTAGTCGCGCACGGTGATGACGCGCAGCTCTCCCACCTCTTGTGGAATCCATCGCCGCGTCTTGCGATCGAAGTCCTGACCCATTCCGACTTGAGCGAGAGGGGATTGGACGAGGCGCATGAGTTCGGCGACCTGCTGGACGAGGGCGGTGCTCCAGGCCGCTTTGGACGCCGAGCGGACAGAGGTCGTCCAGGAGATTTCGCCTATGTAGGGAAACTCGGCGCCGCGGGCGGGCGAGAACCAGATGAAGTCCCGATCCGTTTTGGCTCCGACACACAGCCAGCCGTGCTCCTCGTAATAGGCGATCAGGGGGGCGAGATCCAAGTGTGCCGGGTCGATCGCTTCCTTCATGGATGCATAACCGTAGCGCCTGGCCTCGAACCATCGGAACCGACGAAGGGCGAGTTCAAGGACTTCCCTTACGAGGCCACCCGAGAGACGGCCCGGTGGAAGTCGTATTTCGATATCAAGCGATGTGGGCGAACGCATCATGGGTGTCTTCTCACAATCGCCTTTCTGTCTGTTTCCAGGAGGTCCAAACGAAGCTGGAGTGGTTCTGAAAGGTGCGTTGCTCCGTCGGGATGTCTGGCAGAGCGGACCCATAGCTCGAGGTGACCGCCGTATTCCTCCACATACTCAATCATGGCCTCGAGATTGCCGGAGAGGGACAGCTCTTTACGAGCCTTGGCCTCGACAAAGGGATAGGGCTGGCCCCATATGAGCTCCGCCGGGTTGCCCTTCACCGAGTCGGGGATGAAGCCCTGGGCGCGGCTGCCCGGCGGCGGCATCATCATCGCCCCGTTACGCTCGTATCTCGCCAGTTGGAGGATGGCGTCCTCGAAGACGTTGCCCGCCTGCCGGTTCTTGAGGATGGACTCATACAGGCGCTCCCAGTTGGCGTCGGGCTGGAAGGAGAAGCGGGGGTACTTCTCGGGGTGGCGGAATTGGTAGTCCACCCAGCGCTGGGCCTTGTGCATGGGCGTGCCGGGCAGCAGCGGGCTACCGTCCGCCAGCGTGCGCGCGCCCAGCAGCGGCACCTTCTGGCCCGCCTTCAGCGCCCCGGCCGCCTCGCGCAGCGGCGCCTCCAACCCGCGCGCCACGCGCTGGAGGAATCGCAGCTCCTCCTCGCTGAAGGAGTGGCCCCGGGCCGCCGCCGCCATCAAGCGCTCTATCTCCTTGGAGTCTCCAGGAGACAGGTGCGAGGCCACGCGCGAGAGCACCCGCACCTCGTCCAGGCTGCGGCCGGTGAGCAGCGCCAGTTGCTCGGCGCCCTCGCTGCCGCCGCGCATC
>NZ_DBNGVP010000171.1:0-8313 GCF_057119385.1 Archangium sp.
TGCCGCGCGAGAGGCTGCGCTTCTGGACGCGCAGGCGTGAAGGGAAGGAGGGAGCGCGCACGGCCATGTCCTTCGTGCCCGTGGAGGTGGCGCCCGCCGAGCGGAGCGCGGCAGGGCGGGAGCAGGGAGAGGCGGTGCAGGTGGAGGTGGGCGGGGTGGCAGCGGGGGGTCCCCTCATCTGTCCACCTACGCCCTCGACATGCTGGAGCGGGGCAAGCTGCCGGCCGGGGAGCAACAGCGCGCGCGCACACCTCGCGCAGTGCCCCGAGTGCACCAGGCGCCTGAATGAGGCGCACGTCTCGGCGGAGCTGTTCATGAAGGGGGTACAGAAGCGCACGCTCGAGCAGCTGCGCCAGCGCATGCGCTCGTAGGAGCAGCGCTCGGGACGGGCGTCTCACCGGACGACCAGAAAAACGACTTTTGCGCAGAGTACCAGTTTGGGGTGTTTGATGGGGTAAGAGGATTTTCCTCTTGATGGACCTACACCTCCTCTTTGCCCATATGAAGAATCTGCTCAGACACAGTGGCTGGTTGCCCTGCGCGCTGGCCCTGCTGGGGCTGGCCGGCTGCGAAGCGCCCCCCTCCGCGAAGGTGCCCGAACTGGCCGAGAGCCAGCAGGCGGTGACGGACCGGCCGCCCACCGGGTGGTTGGATGGAGTGGATGGAGTACGCGCCTTCGGGTGGGCGTGCGATCCAGATACGCCCACCACCCCGGTGGAGGTGCACCTCTACTTTGGCGGCCCCCCGGGCGGCTCCACCACCGTGTACGGGGTGTCCGGCATCCTCGCCAACCGGCCCTCCGAGGCGGGGGTGAACAGCGCCTGTGGCGGCGGCACGGCCCACCGCTTCGAGTGGTACATGCCCGCGGACCTGCGCGACTACCTGGGCGCGCTGCCCTACCCGGTGTATGCCTATGCCATCACCCCCACCGCCAGCGCGGGGCTCAACGGCATGCCCAAGACGATGGTGCCAGGCGCGGCCACCCGGCTCACCGTGGGCTACGGCACGGGACAGGAGACCGTGGCCCAGACAGGGGGCGTCTACTCCTACGCCCCCACCATTGCCTATGTGGATGGCAAGTACCGGCTGTGGGCCTGCTCCTCTCAAGCCCCCTACCAGGGAGACGTGGTCATCTACTCCGAGTCCGTGGATGGCATCAGCTGGAGCCAGCGGGTGACCGTCATGAACCGCTACTCGCCCGCCTCGGGCAGCCCCATCGACCCGAACATGAGCCACACGTGTGATCCCTCGGTGGTGACATACACGCCGCCGGGCAGCTCGCAGCGCTACTATTACATGTACGTGACGACGGCGGGCTCGCGCGGTGGGATGATCACGGCCCGCTCCACCTCGCCCACCGGGCCCTTCTCCTTCTACATGGGAGGCGACCCCAACGCAGGCACGAGCTGGAATGCCAACCCGCCCGCGGGCGCCTACCCCGCCGTCATCCACCCCTCCACCACCAACCTGGGGCAGTCGTCCGTGGTGCGCGTGGGCAGCACCTTCCACATGTGGTACACGGAGATGGTCAATGGTTTCATCCAAATCTTCTACACCACCTCCACCAACGGCGTGAGCTGGAGCAGCCCTCAGCCCACGGCCTGGGCCGAGGCGAGCGTGGATGTGAAGTATGACCCGGTGATGCGCCGCTTCGTCCTGGCCGACATCAACCCCGACCATCTGCCGCTGCCCCAGTCGCTGCGCATCGTCACCTCCACCAATGGCATCCACTGGTCGGAGCTCACCGTGGCCAACGGGAACACGAATACGGGTCTGCCCAAGTACGTGCACAACGTGGGCATCAGCGGGGACGGCAATGGCCACCTGCTCACGGGAGCCCGCAACGTGGTGGGCTACGGCGCGCCCTACGAGCTCAACGATCCGTACTACGTGGAGAACCCAAACGACCAGATTTACGGCACCTGCTCGGGAGGGGCGCCGCCCCACTGCCGGCCGTACTGGCACACCTGGGTGGCCCCGCTCTTCCTCTCCTGGAGCCCCTGAGCACTCAAACAGGGCCAGGTGCCGCGCCCGAGCCGCCCGGCTCAGCGCCGTGCGCGCGTGGCCAGCCCGCGGGAGACCCTGGCGAGCATGGAGGAGTTGCCCAGGCGCCGGTAGTGCGCCTGGGCCTCGGCGGCCAGCGCCCGGGCCCGCTGGGAATCCACGCCGGACCTCCGGAGCGCCTCGGCCAGCGTGAACTGCACCTCGGCGCGCACCGTGGGCCGGGCGAGAACCAGGGCCCGCTCGAGCCGTGGGAGCGCCTCCGCCGGCTGGCCCCGGGCCAGGTGCCACTCCCCCAACGCCAGCAGCACGTCGGCCACCATCGGGTGCTCGCGCCCCAGGCTCTTCTCCAGGAGCTCCAGCGCGCGCTCGAGGTGGCGTCCGGCGGTGTCCAGCTCCCCGAGGTGCACCAGGGCGCGGCCCAGGTTGCCGAGCGTGAACAGGAAGATGGGGTGGCTCGGCTCCACGGCCTTCTGGAGGAGGGCCAGGGCCCGCGCATGCAGCGCCCGGGCTTCCCGGTAGCGGCCCTGTGCCGCGTGCACCTGGCCCAGGTTGCTGAGCGAGAAGCCCACCAGCATGTGCGCGGGGCCCACGGCCTTGCGCCGGATGTCCAGACTGCGCTGCTGCAGCGCCCGGGCCTCCTCGAGCCGGCCCAACAACAAGAGCGCATTGCCCAGGCCCTCGAGGGAGAAGCTCACATCCATGTGCTCGGGGCCCAGGCTCTTCCGCCGCAGGCTCAGGGCGTGCTCGAACCGCACCCGGGCCTCCTCGAACTGGCCCATCTCCAGCAGCAGGTTGCCCAGGCTGTTGACGGTGTGGGCCACCTCCGGATGCTCGGGGCCATGCACCTTCTCCGAGACGGCCAGGGCGTGCTCGAGCCGTTCGCGGGCCTGGTCGTAGTGGCCCGCCATCCGCAGCGTGCTGCCCAGGTTGCTGAGCGACAGGGCCACTTCCGGGTGGACCGGGCCCAGGAGCTGCTGGCGCAACTCGAGGACTCGCTCGTAGGGCGCCAGGGACTCCTCGAACCGGCCCATGTCCACCATCAGGTTGGCCAGGGTGTTGAGCAGGTGGGTCACGAAAAGGTGGCGTGGCCCCAGCACCCGCTGGCTCATGGCGAGGGCACGCTCGAGCAGCTCCCGGGCCTCCTCGTATTGGCCCATCTCCATGCGCAAGGAGCCCACGGAATGCAGCAGGCGGATACGGACCAGCTCACTGTCGGCGCGCTCCACCGTGGCCCGCACCAGGCTCTCCAGGAGCACGGCCTCCTGGGAGCGGGACTGCTTGATGCCCACCAGCCAGAGCAGCCGGCTCGCGGCCAGGGCGGCCTGGGTGTCATCCTTGCCTTGGGCCGCCAGGGGAAGGGCCTCGCGGAGCAGGGCCTCGGCGCCCTTGAAGTCCGCCTTCCGCTCCCGGAGCAGGGCCACCTGGTACAGGGCCCGGGCCCGCAGCGGCGGATAGTCCAGGGCCGCCACCTCCGGCAACAGGGGCTCCCCCAGCGCCAGGGCCTCGGTGTACCGGCCGGCCAGGTCCAGCGCCTCCAGCCGATCCACCCGCGCCTGGAGCGCCTCGACCTTCTCGCGCACGGCCGGGTCCTCGGGAGGAGGGACGTCGGCGGTCAGCGCCCGGGCATCCTCGCAGTACGCCAGCGGCGGCAGGGAGAGGGCCGCCTGCACCGCCTTGGGCAGCAGCTTCGGGTCGGGACCGCCGGACAGCACCTCGGTGAGCGCCCCCATCTGGCCGCGCCGCCGCTCCAGGCACTGCACCTGCAGCACCGCCAGGGCCCCGGGCTGCTGCGCCTGCCGGCTCGCCTCACACACCTCGGTCCGCATCCGCACCCAGGTGCCCGCGTAGCCATCCAGCGCCGCCACCACGCGCTCCGCGGTGTCCTGGGCATACGGCAACCGGGTGTCGAGCAGCGCCTGCCGCACCTGGTCCCGCAGGGCGCCGTCCCAGATGCCCGCCAGCCGCTGCTCCATGCCGGCGCAGGCGAGCTGCCGCTGCTGCTGGTACTGCCAGCCCAATGCCAGACAGAGCACTGTCACCACCCCGGCCACCGCGGCCCGGCCCGCCACGCGCAGCCGCTCCTGGCGGCGCACCGCCGGATCACTCCGCAGCATCTCGAGCAGTGCCCCCATGGAGCCCGGGCGCTCCTGGGGGGTGGCCCGCAGGCCTCGCAGCACCGTGCGAGCCACCCACCCTGGCACACCGGACTGGGAGGGCGGGGGACTCACCCGCCCCTCGAGCCTGGCACGCATGCGCTCGGCGCTGGTGCGGCCGGGGAAGGCGGGCTGGCCGTAGAGGGACTCATAGAGCGCGAGACAAAAGGAGAAGAGATCGCTGCGGACATCCGCGGGCTGTCCCCGCAGCAGCTCGGGGGCGATGTACTTGGGAGTCCCCACCACCATGCCCGGCAGGGTGAGGGGCTTGTCCCAGACCTCCGGCAGCGAGGACAGGGGCATTGGGGAGGCATCCGGGGTGTCGGAGGACTCCGCGCGCGCCACGCCGAAGTCCGTCACCCGCACCCGCCCATCCCTGCCCACCAGCACGTTGTCGGGTTTGAAGTCGCGGTGGATGAGGCCCACCGCGTGTGCCGCGGCGAGCCCACTGCCCGCGGCCAGGTAGGCCTCCAGCACCTCGCGCCAGGTGCGAGGCTTTTCCTGGCACCAGCCGCGCAAGGTCTGCCCCTCCACGTACTCCATGGCGATGAAGATGGAGCCATCCTCGAGGGAGCCGGTGTCATAGGCGGCCACCACGTTGGGGTGGGAGAGGCGGGCCATGGCCTGGGCCTCGCGCAGCAGGCGGGCCTCGAGGGCGCCGCTGCCACCTTCGGAGGGCATGGAGTGCAGCAGCTTGAGGGCCACGCGCCGGTCGAGCCGGGCATCATAGGCGGCCACCACCGTGCCCATGCCCCCTTGCCCCAGCAGGTCGAGCACCGTGTAGCGGCCGGCCACGGTACTGCCCGGCGCGGGCACGGCGCCCTGCACGGGGGCCGGCTCATGCGCCGTCACGAGGCGCGCGCGCACGGTGGGCCGCGGCGACGAATCCGGCGTCACCCCCGGCAAGGAGGCCGCCTCCGGCGGCTGCTCCGGGTCCGCTGCCAGCAACCGGGTCCTCTCCTCCTGGCCATGCCCGTCGCTCATTCCCGTGCTCCACTCGGAGGCGAAAAAGATTCTCCAGGGGTATTCCGTTCTCCCCGGAGGATTTCCAGAATCGCGCAAAGACCTGCCGGACATCTACAAGGGGTCCAGCCGCTGGTACCTCTCGCCCGCGACGAACGTCCCCTGGAGCTGACACCCCCTCCCAGCTCACCGGCGCTTCGACAGCAGCTCGCAGGGCAGCGACTGGGAGGCCTCCCGCGCCTGGTCATGGCGCTCGGCGCGGGGGCGGTGAGCGGCCTACTGCCACGAGCCCACGCTACGCGCCCGGTCGTTCCAGCCGTAGGTGGCCAGGTATTCCGCCGGGTAGCCGGCCCCGAGGAACAGGGAGGCCCCGGCGTAGTTGGGGGCCTCCCAGAGAATGGCATATCTGCCGCAGGTGGTGGGGATCACCGAGGAGATGCGGTTGCCCCAGCTGATGGTGTCCAGGTTGTTGTAGCCGTAACCCGCCTGGGCGGAGATGTAGCGGCCCAGGTACTTCCAGTCCTCGTACCAGTAGCTGTAGTTGTTGCACAGCATGGCACTGTCATCCGAGGGCATCCGCCCCTGCGACCGGAAATAGTCGGCCAGAGCCTGCTTGGTGCGGAAACCCAGCATCACCCCCTGCTGCGCCGCGTTCTCATCCAGCACGAAGTGCCGCACCCCCGCGCCATTGAGCGTCCGGAACGCATCGGGCGAGTAGACGATGCCATCGACCAGCACCGGCACCACGGTGTCCGGCGCACTCCAGTTCCCCCTCGGCGCGGCGTCATCCTCCTGGCTGAAGTACTCACTCACCGAGGGCATGGGGGTGAGCTCACGCGCGGCGAGGGCCTGGGTGGAGATGAGCGCGGACACCACCAGCGTCGAGCCAAATACCTGTGACAGCTTCATGAATGCTTTCTCCAAGTTTCGAGCGTTGGGTTACTGCATTCTCTTGAACCCGTGACTCCCCGGAAGTGCGCAAAAAAGATTCTCCAGGGTTATTCCGCTCTACCCGCACCGGCGGAGCTGAGGGGACGAGGGCTGGGCGGCACTCACGGCTCGAGCGACTGGGACGGGCGCTCAAGACGCGAGCACCCGCCTGTCCGAGCCAGGGATTGCGGCTCGGACAGGCGGGTGGGGAAGTCAGCAGGAAGGGCTCGCGTTCGCCGTGGAGTCAAACGGCCGGCACCGCTTCAGAGGATGACGACGCCCCAGTCCTGATACGAGCCGTCGCCAAACTGGCTGGAGGCGCAAGGCCAGTCATGCATGAAGTTCGGCGGCGGCGCGGGGGAACTTGAGGTTCTGCGCGATGACCTCAGCGAGCGCGTCCTCGGGGAAGGAGCTGGAGAAGAGGCAGCGCACCATCGCCTCGGACACCTGCACCCCGTCGGGCCCGGCCAGGCCCGCGGCCGTGTCATGGAGCGACTGCGGGGAGAACCTGGGAAACATTGCTCTTGCGGTTCTCGGAATCCATGGCTACAGCCGCTTCACCCGCTGGAGCACCTTCTTCCAGGAGTTGGCCAGGTCGTACTCGACGTTCTCGTTGTTGATCTCCGTGGCGAGAGGGTATTTGCCCCAGGAGGCGACCATGTGCCGGTTGGGACGAATGCCGTAGGCCTTGAAGCGGTCCTCGAACAGCAGCATGTGCTCCTGGGTGAGCCGGGCGGATGTCTCCATGTCGCCATTGACATAGATGTTGAATTCATAGCCCTGGCCGCGAACCCAGTCCTGCACCGCCCGCACGCGCGCCATGTAGTCGACCCCTTGTGAATTGGCGGCGGTGGTGAAGGTATAGCCCGTGTCCAGGGTGATACCGCTCAACCGGGCGCCGTAGTTGTTGCACTGCCAGAAGAGCTTGGTGAGCAGGTTCTGGTAGTCGCCGAAGTAGCCCCGATTGCCCGGAAAAGAGCTGCCGTTGAGCGCCCAGCCGAAGGAGGGCACCGAGTCATTGGCCGGCCCCCAGCCCCACCAGGGGAAGTTCTCCCCCACGAAGATGCGGATGTCCGGCCGCACCGAGTGGATCGTCCGGATGTAGTCCATCACCTGCCACGTGGCCTCCCAGTAGCCCTGCTCGGTCAGGGCGAAGCCCCCTCCCCACTGCTGCCCATTGATTCCATGGTTGGGGTGCAGCAACGAGCGGAAGGGCCCATCGAAGTTGATGAACTTGACCAGCCCCGGATGCGAGCGTGTCCCCGGATAGACACCTCCCTCCATCTTCCAGATGCGCTCGAGCTCCTTCCACGCCGCGTCCTTGCCCACCGTGTAGCGCTGGCTCGGGTCGCGGATCTGCGCGAGTTGCCCGTTCATGTCGAACGAGGTCTCGATGGACACGGGGATGCCATGGGTGGCGTAGACGTTGCGGTGGGTCCACATCCACGCGGAGGAGACACCGTGGATCTCCATCTTCGAGTCGATATCCCCGGAGAAGTATTGCACCGCGTCCAGGTAGCGCTTGCCGAAGTCCCAGGCGGGCGTCTCGCCAGGCGTCATGGCCAGGACGAGGGAGTCGGTATGAAAGTTGGTCTGCCCCCAGACCTCCTCGACGATGATCTCCTCCTCCACCCGCTGGCCCGTGGCGAGGTTGACGGCGAAGGCCACCACCTTGTAGGCCGGGTGGAGGGAGCTCAGGTGGACCCAGCCGCGGAAGGTCGTCCGGGTGGTGCCCAGACCCGGGTAGGTGCCAAAGGTCACCGCGAGCTGGCTGGGGATGTTCTGCCCCCAGGCATTGGCCTGCATGCTCCAGCTGTTGTTGGGGTTGAAGTAGCCGCGGTTGGAGCGGAGCGTGGTCGCGCTGGCGCCCATGTTGCCCCGCCAGAAACCATTCGGGCAGAAGCCCCCGCCCAGATAGTTGCAGGACTGGTCCTGGGTCTCATTCACCGTGCCATTCTCGAAGCCCGGGTTGCTCAGCCCCACCTGGACCGTGCCGTTGGGCGTGGTCCAGAAGGACTCCAGGTCATCCACGAAGAGCACGTTGTGCACCGCCTGGCCCACCCCGTTGCGCGGGGTGTTACCGAGCACGCTGGATGAGGGAAAAGCGGGCCAGAATGAGCGAGCTGGGTGATGGGTAGGCTCCCCGTGAGCAGGGGTATCCCATCACCGAGACTGGAAAGGTGAGGCACGTTGGCTGATGGGATGGCCACGAGCCCGCGGGTTGGGCGAGGCGCACCCGTCCCAGCCGGTCCGGGTGCTCGGG
>NZ_DBNGVP010000172.1:0-48605 GCF_057119385.1 Archangium sp.
GCAGCACGGCCAGGGTGTAGCGGCCCATGACGGCCGGGCGCTTCCAGATCTCTCCCATTCTTCGAGAGGAGACGTCGTAGATGTCGGGGCCTGTCCAGAGCCGACCGTGGAGCAGAGTCCCCTCGGGCAGTCCTCCAGCGCCCTCCACGAGGCGGCTGACGACAGGGCCATCCTGGTAGACGCCCACGTCGCCGAGTTCGCTGGGCTGGTTGATGTCCACGACGGCCGAAAGTTCGCTACCCGTTGAGATTTTCAACTCCTGGAACATGGCCTCGGTCGCATCCTCGGGACATTCTGCGGGCTCCGGGGGCTTTACCTGGGCGGCGGGGCATCCGACGCCGACGACGGCGCACAACCAGGCGGCGAGGAGACTCGAGGGGGTGGAGCGCGAAGAGGTGGACACGGGAGGGCTTCCTTTCTCGGGGCCAGACCCGGGCAGCAGCGCCTCGGGTGGGGGGGCAAGTGTGGAGTGCACCAGCCACAAGGCAAGGCCGAGCACGGTCAGGCCCGCGAGCAGGACCCGAGGCCACCTTGCGCGCCGCGGGCCGACAGGTGCAGCAAGGGGTGCCTGCTTCGACTCCGCCGGGCTCTCTTCCTCGTTGGATGGCTGAACCTCCGCCGGGGCCTCACGTGCCGCAGGCAGCGGCTGGGCCGGCTGTGCCGCCACTTCCTGGGGGAGCGGCTCCGCCGGACTGTCCTCCACGGCGAAGAGGGGCACCTTCCAGGCGGGGGACTGCCTCACCTTCTCGACGGCCTCCTCCAACGCCTGTAGCACTGCCTCGGTATCCGGGTACCGGTCCTCGGGCCGTTTTTCCAGCAGCTTCAGGGCGATGTCGCCGAGGGCGCGCGGTGCCAGGGGGTTGAGGACGTGGGGGGCGGTGGGAGGGACGCTGGCGATGGCGGCCAGCAACTCCTTGTCTGGCAGCTCGGGGTTGAACGGGTGGAGGTCTGTCAGGCCCTGGTAGAGCAGCACCCCCAGTGCGTACAAGTCCGCGGGCACGCCGCCATTGAAAGCCTCGCCCCGCTTCCACGCCTCGGTGCGCGTGTAGGCCAGGAGCTCGGGCGGCACCAGGTGCAGGACGCCCTCGGGCAGTCCCAGCGTCTGGGTGAGGGCTCCCGGCAGGCGCGCGGTGCCGAAGTCGATGAGGAAGGGCCTGCCGTCCTTCCGGCGGATGAGGATGTTTTCCGCCTTCAAGTCCCGGTGGTACACGCCGCGTGCGTGCAGTACCCCCACGGTGCGCACCACGCTGGAGAAGGTGTTCGTCAGCCCCACGGCGTGAAGGGGCTTGCGCCACCGCCACCGGTGCCAGTCGTCCCCGTCCACGAAGTCGGTGACGAGGAAGGGGTAGCCCTGGGTGGGGTTGGGCCAGAAGTCCACCGCGTACACGCGCAACAGGTTGGGGTGGGAGGAGTAGGTAAAGAGAGCTGATGCCTCTCGCGCCAGGCGCCGCCAGGCGCTCGTCTCCTCCACGTACTGCGCTTCTGTGAGTTCCTCCGTGGATTGGTGGAGGGGGAGCAGCCCCATTTTCATGGAGTACGGCTGGCCGTCGCGCTCCACCTTGAAGACGCGGGAGGAGCCACCACGGCCCAGCACCGCGACGATGAGCCAGGGCCCCACCCAGTGGCCGGGCTGGAGGTGGTCCGGGTGAAAGGCTTCCGTCGACATGGGGCCTGTCTCCTAAAGTTCCACTTCGAGGATGGGGAGGGGCCGGACGCCGCTCTTGTCCAGCACCTCCAGGCGGAAGACCTCGCCCGCCTTCCAGAACGGCGTCTCCGTCTCCACCGTGACGAGGCCCTCTTCGCCCGGCGCGAGCTGCGCCTTGTTCATGTCCACGGAGCGCACCTTCACGGCGGTGCCGTCGGCGCGGGTGAGCCGCGCCACGCCTGGCACCCAGGGTTTCTGTCCCGGAAGGTTGCGCACACGGACGACGGCGAGAGCCCAGGAGTTGGCGCGATACCCCGCTCCGCCCGGTACATCCAGCCCCCCCCGCGCATCGGCGGGTGCATTCCTGATGCGCCGGGCCTGCACCCCGTCCGGGCCGAGCCGCCCGGAAAACACGAGCCCAGCGGGTCCGCTCGAGGCCCGGAGCGCCGCGAGCTCCGCCTCCTTCTCCGCCAGCGCGGTCTCCAGCGCCTCGACGGTGCGCGGGCGGCGCACCACCTCCAGCTCCTTGTCCACCAGCGTGGGGTGGGAGACGAGCACGAGCGTGGCCACAGCCGGGGAGGCTCCGTCCTTGTAGCGCACCCGCACCACGAGCTTCTCCTCGGCTCCCAGGTCGACGGAGGGCTCCACCGCCACGAGGCGCTCGCCCACCTCCACCCACCGGAAGCGCGCCGGTCGGCCCTCCACCTCCACCGAGGCCCTGTCGATGGGGGCGTCGAAGCGGAGGTAGGTGGCGACGCCAGCCGCCACCCGCGCCTCCGGTACCGGCTCACTGGCGTGGCCGGGGAGGACCACCTGCCGCTCCTGGCGCTCTCGGGCCGGGGGCTGGGTTTGGGCTGCAGCGGACAACCCAAGGAACAGGGCGAGAAGGACGAGGGGAGGAAGGGGCGATGGTAGTGCCAGGGTGGTGAACCTCTCCGGTTCACCGTAGCAGATGCCGCGCCTGGGAGGACCCGTTTGCTGGTATTCGCATGGACCGCACCTGACTTCCAGGAGGTACTCGGTGTGTCAGGTGGGGGCCTGCTCACACGAGTCGTCTGACCCCCTTCCAGACAGGCTCGCCTTGAGCACGCGCAGCGCTTCCTTCTTGAGCACCAGCTTCTTGGGCGGTTTGTCGGCCGTCATGTCCATGTCACCTCGTCGGGCCATTCCGCCAGCTCCGCACCATGCCCGCCTGGACAGGAGGTGAAATGCTACCGCAAGACGCTACACGTGAGCCGGCCCGCGCGCGCGAAGCGTGAGGCGGTGGGTTGTTGAGCCTAAGCCAGCGCAAGTAAGTTCTTTCAGGGGTGCTCTCACAGGAACGCACGGGGTGCCCTCCGGTCGCGCCACGTGCCAACTGGTCCGACCATCGGACCAGTTGCTCCCCATCGCGGCCGGAACCTCCCCCCTGACAGGACTTACTCCTCCTGGCTTAGTCATGACGCTGGCCGCTGCCCGTGCTGCGAGACTTCCCGGTGCTGGTGGAGTGCGGCATCCGCAGTGGTGTCAGACGACCCGTGGGGCCCGAGGTGTCGAAACGTGTCCGGAGCGAGTTCTTTGACACCTTCTTGGCGACACCTTCTTGGCTTCGCGCCCCTTGGCGCGCGGGACCTCGTGCTCTCCAAGCGCCCGTCATGACGGCGAGTCTCCGGAGTACACCCTGGATGCCAGGAGTCCGGTCCAGGCGGCCAGGTGAGCAGCCGGACTGGCCTCGGCAGACCCTCGGGCATATGTTGTGGCTTGGTGGTCATGGCTCGCAGGCGGGGAGTTCGGCAGGTCATGAAGAAGCAGGCCACTTCATCGGATGCCGTGGTGCCTCGTGCGGAGGCCGCCCCGGGTGACGTGGGCACCGGGTCGTCTTCCGACTTCACGCCCCTGTCCCTCGAGAAGAGCGTCTACGAGTCGCTCGTCGCCTATGGCGCCCCGCTGCTGGAATGGGCTCCCCGGTGCTGGCTGCGGCTCGAGGAGACACTGCCCTGGGCCCTGAAGCTCGCCCACGACAACGCCACGGTGCTGCGCGTGCTGCCGCTCGTCCTGGCCCGGTATGCCACGGCGTTGAATGGGCAGTTGCTCCAGGAGCAGGCACACGCCGCCGGGCAGGAGGCCGAGCTGGGATTCCTGCTCGAGCTCACGGCGCAACTGACCGCCCGTGACGAGCTGGCGCACCTGGCCAGATGTTTCGAGGACGCCCGGCCCCAGGAGCCTCGCTACTTCTTCGAGCCGCGAAGTGCACGTGACCGGAGGCTGGCGGAGCTCAAGACGCCCGCGGTGGCTCGCCGGTGGGGACTGTTCCTCAACATGCCCGAGGACAGTTTCAGCTCGCTCCTGGCCAAGCATGATCCAGCGCTTCTCAGCTGACGACGTGGCCCGGCTCATCCGGGCCGCGGATGCCCACCTGACCCGTCCAGCGCGACTGGTCATCATCGGTGGAATGGCCGTCGGGCTCCTCGCGAATCCGAGCCGCAGCACCACCGACCTGGATGTGCTCCCCGACCTAGCCCCCGCGGTCACCGCCGCATTCCAGCAGGCGATGACGGCAACGGGACTGCGGGTACCGCTCCAACCCGTGGGCACGTACTTCGCTCCCGAGAGCTTCCAGGAACGGCTCCAACCCTACGCGATTCCAGGTCTGCGCCACCTCGAGGTGCTCCTGCCCGAGCCGCATGACCTCGCGCTCATGAAGCTCGCTCGCGGAGCGGAGCATGATCTGCAGGCCATCGAGCTCCTGCACTCCACGCATCCGCTCGACCCTCAGGTGCTGCTCGAGCGGTTTCATGAGACGTGGGTGACGGGACCTCGCTCCATGTTCGCGGCAGCCTACGTGGTGCTGATTGACCGGCTCTTCGGCCCCTCGGTAGCGGATGCACACGAGCGGGCACTGGAAGCCTCCGCCACATGACGGGGTGAGCCCGCCCCGTCGGGCCTCAGAAAAATGGGTAAGGTCGAAGCATCCCGGGTTGAACCCGCTGTTCACAGTGGGGGCCACGGGTTGAAGAACGGACCCGGATACCCTCACCCCGTCCCTCTCCCGAGGGGAGAGGAGATATCCGGCCACATTCCCGCCCGGTCCACGGTCAGCCCACCCTCCCCCGGGTGTTGCGGATTCTTTTGCTTCCGATACCTTTAGCCTGGCTAACGATTCGGGCCCGGTGGCCCGGAGTGCCGGAGCGGAAACCATGCCCAGGAACAAGCCTCCGCTCGACCACGCCCTGCGCACCCTCGGGCTCATCCCCCGCCTGTACCGGTGGGCCATGGCGAGCGCGCAGGCCAACCACCTCGGCCAGGAGCTGAGCCTGCGCCAGCTCGGGGTGCTCTACGCGCTCCGTGACGGCCCCCTGTCTCCCGGACAGCTCGCGCGGCGGCAGCGTGTCACCCCCGCCGTCATCACCGGGCTGTTGGATCGCCTGGAGCAGCGCGGCTACGTGCGCCGCGAGGCGGACCCCGAGGACCGGCGCCGGTTGCGCCTCGTGATGACGGAGCTCGGCCGCGAGGTGGGACAGGAGATCCGCCAGGCGATGGCCAGCGACCTGGCCACCTGGTTCGCGAGCGCCTCCCCGGCCGAGCTCGAGGAGCTGGACCGCACCCTGAACCTGCTCGAGCGCACGCTGGCCGCCCTGGAGGCCCGCTCCCCCGCGCCCCCGGAGACAGCGCCGGACGAAGACGCCGAAGCACCCGGGCGCGCCCCCCGCCGGGCCAGCAGGAAACGCCGTTGAGCCGTTGAAGACAGAGAGAGGACGCCATGGCAGCCAACCCCCCGAACGAGCAGAAGCAGGACACCGCCCCCGTCACGCCCCCCCACGAGGCCCCTCGCGCGGACGCCACGCACCTGTTGGACAGGACGAGCCCCGCGTTCTTCGAGAAGGCCCACGGCATCTACTCCGACCTGCGGGCCCTCGGGCCCGTCGTGCGCACCCCCATGCGCGGCGACCTCACGGCGGGCGTCCATGCCGAGGGCTCTCCGGAGCGCAAGGCCCGCGAGGCCGGGGACGAGCGCTACTTCGTCACCCGCTACGACGCGTCCGTGTCCGCGCTGCTCGATGACCGGCTCTCCTCCGACTTCCGCACCGGCCTGCCGCCGCAGCACCGCGAGCTCCTCGCCAAGGCCATGCCCGAGGAGTTCAAGCCCATCGCCTTCAGCCTCATCATGATGGACCCGCCGGACCACACCCGGCTGCGCAAGCTGGTGCAGCCCAACTTCACCGCCCGCGCCATGGAGCTGCTCGAGCCCCGCGTGCAGCGCCTCGTGGACGAGCTGCTCGACAAGGCGGAGCAGGCGGCCGCCGCCCGCGGCGAGTCCTCCCCCGAGCGCCGCATGGAGCTCGTCGAGTCCTTCGCCTACCCCCTGCCCGTGCGCGTCATCAGCGACATGCTCGGCATCCCCGAGGAGGACCAGGCCCGGGTGCACGAATGGGCCGAGCGGCTCCTGCAGGCGGACACCCCGGCCGCGCGGGCGGACCCCCAGGTGCGCGCCGGACTGAAGTCCTTCGCCAGCTACCTGGAGGGCCTCTTCGAGCGCAAGCGGCGCGCGCCCGGCGAGGACATGATCAGCCAGATGGTGCACGCCCAGGAGGAGGGAGACCGGCTCAACCACCAGGAGCTGCTGTCCATGGTGTTCATCCTCTTCTTCGCCGGGCACCTGACGACGGTGAACCTGCTCGGCAACGGCGTCGTCGCGCTGCTCGAGCACCCCGAGCAGCACGCGCGCTTCCTCGCGGACCCGGCCGGCATGAGCAAGGGCATGGTCGAGGAGACGCTGCGCTACTGGGGCCCCGTGGACTACCTGAGCACCCCGCGCATCGCCACGGAGGACTTCGCGCTGGGAGACACCCACGTGCCCAGGGGGGCGCGGGTGTCGGTGGGACTGGCCTCGGCCAACCGGGACCCGGAGCGCTTCACCCACCCGGACGCGTATGACATCTCGCGCCCGGACGCGCACCGGAACATCGCCTTCGGCAAGGGCATCCACGTGTGCATCGGCGCGCCGCTGGCGCGGCTCGAGGCGCGCATCGCCTTCGAGACGCTCTTCCGGCGCTTCCCGAAGCTGCGGCTGGGCGTGCCGGCCAGCGAGCTGCGCTGGGGCGCCGGCGCGGCCATGCGCGGCTTCCACCGCATCCCGCTGTGCTTCTAGGCCCCGAAACGACAGCACCCGGGCGGCCACGAGGGCCCCCGGGTGCCGGTGCTCCGTCAGGCAGGCGGAGCGGACGGGGCTAGTACTGGCCCTTGAGCGTCACACCCGAGTAGGCCGAGTAGCCGCGCAGCATGACGTAGAACTTGCCGCCGGCCGTGTTGGTGAAGGTGCACGTCTCGTTGTTGCCGCTGAGGTACGGGCGGCAGTCGTACACGGTGGTGGAGGGCGCGGCGCCGAGCTTCACGTACAGGTCCGCGTCACCCGTGCCACCGCTGCTGGTGAAGGAGACGGTGGCGCCGGCCGGCACGTCCAGGGTCCACGTCTGCGAGGAGGCCGAGGCGCCGGACAGGCCCGTCACCGGCACGCCGTTGACCAGCACGTTGCCCGGGGGCGGGGTGGTGCCGGTGGTGTAGGAGCCCGTCAGCGTCAGCCCCGAGTAGGCGGAGTACGCGTTGAGCATCACGTAGTACGTGCCCGTCTGGGCGGTGGCGATGGTGCACGTCTCCGCGTTGCCGCTCAGGTACGGGCGGCAGTCGTAGGAGGCGGAGTCCGGCGCGGCGCCGAACTTCACGTACAGGTCCGCGTCACCCGTGCCACCGCTGATGGCGAACGTCAGGTTGGAGGCGCCCGAGGGCACCGCCAGGGAGTAGTACTTCTTGCCGCCCGTGGCGTCGGACAGGCTGCTCACCGGCACGTTGTTGGTCAGCGGGGTGGAGGTGGGGGGAGGAACGACCACGCCCACGCCCACGGCCTCCCAGGCCTTGTTCACCGCGTCCACGGTGGCGGCGTCGTAGCCGAGGTCCGTGGCGGCCTGCGCGGTCCACGACTTGGCCTGCGCGAAGGTGGTGGAGGCCGAGAAGAGGTCCGTGTTGGCCTTGTACCAGATGCGGCCGGCCTTCTCGACGCCGATGGCCGGCACCACCACGGAGGAGCGGCCGCGCGGGTGCGTGCCACCCTTGGACAGCAGCGCGAAGGCCAGGTTGGGCACGCCCGAGCTGTAGTGCACGTCCGTGCTGGACGTCACGTTGGGCGCCCAGTCCTTGGACACGCCGTCCTTGGCCGGGTCATCCATGTAGCGCAGCGCATCGTTGGGCGTGGCCGGCGTCCACACGTCCTCGCCCACCATCCAGATGGCGGCCGCGGTGCTCCAGGTGCCCGACTGCCAGCTCTCGCAGATGGCGGCGAAGGTGTCGGACATGGCCTCGTTGAGGCCGCCGGACTGGCCCGAGTACGTGAGGTTGCTCTCGCGCTCCGTCACGGCGTGCGTCAGCTCGTGCACGGTGACGTCCGCGTCCTTGCCCAGCTCGATGGACGTGGAGCCATCGCCATCGCCGTACACCATCTGGCTGCTGTTCCAGTAGGCGTTGACGTAGTTGGTGCTGTAGTGGACGGTGCTGGTGAGCGTGGCGCCCGCGTTGTCGAACGAGTCGCGGTTGAAGAGCGTCTTGTAGCAGTTGTACGTGAACCCGAGCATGTCGTAGTTCATGTCCACGTGGGCGTCGCCCGTGGCGGCCTGGCCCTCGCTGCGCCTGAGCGTGCCCGGCAGGCTGGTGCCGTTGTTGGCCGAGTACACCCGGCGGTTGAGCGCCGTGTGGATCTCCGGCGCGCGCAGGGCCACGGAGCCATTCTGGGCATCCACGTAGACGCGGTCGCGCAGCGGCATGTCCAGGCCCTCGCCCGAGACGACCACCTCGTAGACGAGGCGCAGCTTGCCGTCCTCGGTGCGCAGGTACATCAGCTGCGGGGCGCCGGCCTTCAGGCCCGCGCCCTGGGTGGCGTCCAGCGCCGCGGCCCTGGCCGCCTCGCCCGCCACGCGCGGCTGCGAGGACACGAGCACGCCATCGCGCGCCGAGCCGTTCGCCAGGTACACGGTGCCATCCGGGCGCGAGTGCAGCAGCAGCTCGCCGCCCTGCACCTTCAAGCCATTCTTCATCTGCTGGAAGCGCAGGTGCTGGTTGCCCTGCTCGTCCGTGCTCACGCGGGTGAGCACCAGGTCCCTCGCGTCCAGCCGGAACACCGGCGCCACCGCCTCCAGCGCGGACTGGGCCGCCGCCGGGCCCACCGCCAGCGAGCCCACGCCCCGCTCCACCCGGCCCAGCTCACCGCGCACGGTGTCGGGGATGCCATCGGCGTGCACGCCGAGCACCCGCGCGCTCTTGAGGGCGTTCAGGGACGCCTGGATGTCGCCGCCCGCCTTCTCCTGTCCGGAGGCAGTGTCCGTGCCCGCCTGCTCCACGCCGCACGCCGTCAGCGCGACCCCGAGCCAGACCGCCCCAAACGTCTTCAAGATTCGATGAGCCAACTCATACCTCCAGGAAGGATAGCTGCTGATACCTGACACACTCGGAAGCATGAGTTCAACTGATTTCCCGTCCAACGGTTCTCCCGGGGACTTTCGGCTTTCCTCACACTTCTCGTAACAATTTTTTCACAAGGAGTTCAGGATTTCAACCGTACCGGTGGGCGAGGAGACCGTCGCGCAGGGCCCGCGCGGACCAGCGCAGGAAGCGGCCGAAGGTCTTCAGGCCGAGGAGCTCGCCATACTGGACGTGGTGACGACCCTCACCCCGACCCTCTCCCAGAGGGAGAGGGAGCGTCGCGCAGCGTCGCGTCCAGGTGCTCCACCAGCGTGTTCCCCTGCTCCGGGCCCATGGGCACTCCCCGGTAGCGCGCCTCCCGGTAGTGCGCGAGGAACTCCGCCGCGACCTGCGCCACCGCCTCGCCTCGCGCCTCGCGCAGCCGGGACAGCAGCTCGTCGTCCGTCTCCGAGGGCCCCGGCACCAGGCCCGCCCGCTTCTTGAGCGTCTTGAGGTAGCGCGCGTACACCGCCGCGAGCCGCACGTCCCGCGTCCCCATCACCTCGCGCCGCGTCTTCGTCCGCTCGCCCCACTTGCCCTTGCGCAGCCTCCACAGCAGCACCCCCGCCGCCAGCACCCCGAACAGCGGCGAGCCCACCAGCGCCTTCACCTGCGCCAATGGCTGGTAGCGCAGCCCCGCGCCCACCTCGCGCAGGAACGTGCCCACCGCGCCCACCAGGTTCCCCCAGAAGCCCTTCTCCTCCTGCGTCAGCCCCAGCGCCTCGTCCCGGCTCCTCCACGGCGTTGGATCGAACGCCACGAAGCGCCCCTCGTCCGCGAGGAACACCTCCACCCAGGCGTGCGCGTCCCGCTCGCGCACCAGCGTCGCCCCCGTGAGCGGATTGTTGTCCTCCGGCGCGAAGCCTCCCACCACCCGCGCCGGTACCCCCACCGTCCTCAGCAGCGCCGCCATCGCGCTCGCGAAGTACGTGCAGTACGCCGGCCGCTTCTCCTTCACCATCACCGCCAGCGGACTCCCCTCGCCCCGCAGGTCCACGTACAGCGAGTACTCGAAGTGCTCGTGGAAGTACGCCTCCAGCTTCCGCGCCTTCTCGCGCGGCGTGCGCGCCTCGCGCGTCAGCTCCTCCGCCAGCGGGCGCAGCTCCGCCTTCAACTCCTCCGGCAACGCGGTGAGCGCGTCCCCCGGCGCCTCCTCCGGTGGCAGGTACTCCTGCTCGGCCGTGCGAAGCGCCAGCGTGGTGCCCTCCAGCTCCTCCGCCTTCCAGACCCAGCCGCCCCGCACCTCCGGCCGCACGCCCTCCACCCCTCGCGTCCCCGCCGGGGCCGGCAGCCACGAGCCCACCGGCGCCAGCACCGTCAGCGCCAGCGTCCGCGCGGCCTCCTCCCCTCCCGAGGGCAGTGGCAACCGCCGCTCCTCCAGCTCCTTCGACGTCGTCCACCGCAGCCCGTCGAACCGGTCGAACACCCGCGTCCGCAGCCGCGCGGGCGCCGCCCCCGAGAGCACCAGCAGTGGCCGCTCCGAGCCTCGGGCCTTGCGCTCCAGGCTGCGCAGGCCCACCTCCGACTGGAACTCCGCGCCGGTGCCCGGATTGGAGCCGCTCGTCATCCGGTACACGGCGTCCATCAGCACGCCCTCGCTGGCCCAGATGGTCCGCGTCAGCCACAGCGTCATCCCCAGCAGCAGCACGGTGAAGACGCCGAAGCCCGCCGCCGCCCGGAAGCCCGAGCGTCCGAGTCCTCCCTCGAGAAAGGCCACCAGCAGCACGCTCAGCACCAGCCCGCCCAGCACCCACTCCACCGCCTGCATCTCGCGCACGCGCAGGCTGAGCGCCACGAGCAGGCCCGCGTACGTCCACGCGTAGTACCGGTTGCGGCCCAGCCCGCACAGCACCGACAGCCCCACCAGCGCGCCGCACAGCGGGCCGAAGATGTTGGGCGGAAAGGGCGCCGTCGGCGGCTCGCTCACCCAGAGCATCCCCGCTCCCGCCCCCATCCCCAGCGCTCCCGCGAACAGCAGCCGCGCCGGCGAGTAGTCCACCCGCACGCCCGTGAGCACCGCCCACAGGAGCCCCACCATCACCGGCGCGCACAGCAGCCACCGCCCGTGCGCCACCGCGTGCACCACCAGGGCCGCGAACACCGGCAGCAGCTCGACGAGCCGGCCGTACCGCGACACCGGAGCCAAGACGTTGTCCGAGGGTCCACTCATGCCAGCGCCACCACCTCTTCCGGCGCGAGCCCCACCGGCGCCCGGTCCGGCCTCACCGAGAGCACCCGCACCGCCACCCCGTGCGCCTTGAGCTTCTCCACCAGCGCCGCCCGCGACGGCTCCCAGTCCATCACCACGAAGATGACCGCGGAGAGGTGGCTCGCCTCGGGCAGCAGCGCCGCCTCCAGCGCCTCCAGGTCCAACCGCTCGCCCGACTCGATGGCCGCGAGGATTTCGAGGATGTGGTCGAAGTGCGCCAGCGCCCGGCCCGCCTGGAAGTGGAACACCTCGGGGCCCGCGGCGAACAGGTCGATGATGTACTCCTGCCGCGCCAGCACGTCCGCCATGCCCGCCGCCAGCGAGAGTGCCTTCTCCAGCAGCGCGTCCTCCTTCACCGAGCGCGACTGCACGTCCAGCACCATGGCCAGCCGGACGAAGAACTCCTCCTGGAACTCCTTCACCACCAGGCGGCCCGTGCGCGCGAAGGACGGCCAGTGGATGTCCCGCGTGCGGTCCCCGTCATGCCAGTCGCGCGTGCCGAAGAACTCCGTGGACTCGCCCACCTGCGAGGCCACCGAGATGCCTCCGGGCTGGTAGTTGCGTCCGTGCGGCACCTCCAGCGACTCGAGCGGGGTGAAGCGCGGGTACACCAGCACCCGGTCCTTCGCGGGCGAGCGCCTCGGCCACTTCACCAGCGCCGACGGGAAGAGGCTCGCGGCCTGGAGCGCGCCCAGCTCGTAGACGCCGCGGGTGGTGCACTGGAGGCGCAGCGTCACCTCGGTGCGCTCGCCGGGCGCCAGGGTGTCGATGACCGGGGGCTCGCCCACGCGGCGGAGCTCGGAAGGCAGCAGGCGCTCCTCCACCACGAGGTGGCGCACGGGACGGCGGCCCGTGTTCTCCACGCGCACGCGGTAGGTGAGCGTGTCCCCGGCGGAGACGGGGGGCGGGAAGAGGCGCGTGAGCGAGACGCGTGGACGGAAGGGCAGGCCCACCATGGCGGCGGCGATCAGCGCGCACACGGTGAAGGAGAAGAAGAGGATGAGCGGCGCCACCAGGCCGCCCAGCAGGAGGAAGCCCGCCGCCAGTGCGCACCACATCACCACGCGCCCCACCGGTGTGAGCAGCCCGTAGTACCGATCCTGGAGGAAACGGATGAATCCGTGGTCCTCGGGCGGCATCAGGAAGGACCAGCGGCGACGGCGGGCCATGCGCGGGGGTGTCCTTGGTGCGAGTGGCCTCACGCCAACCTCCGGCGCGAGCAGGTGCACTCTATCAAGCTCCGGAGACCACTCCCCAGGGGACCCTCCTTCCGGACGCGAACGGCTCCAACTGGTCCGATGGTCGGACCAGTTGCTCGCTCGCGCGTCCGGAAGCCTCCCGGGCGCGGTCTTCCACAAGTTGTCCAACTGTTGGACAAGTTCGTACGGCTCGCGCCCGGGAGGTGCTCGGCCCGGAGTGATGAACACGGATTCGGATACCCTCACCCCGTCCCTCTCCCGGAGGGAGAGGGGAGATTGGGCTCGGTGTGGATGGGCCCTCTGTGAGTGAGATGGATGGCCGTCAGCGTGGCACCGGCACGGCGCCGACCAGGTCCTTCGTGAGCGCTCGCTTGTCCGCTCCCGCGTACCTCGCCCGCGTGTCCAGCACCAGTCTGTGCGCCAGTACCGGCACCGCCAGCGCCTTCAGGTCCTCCGGCAGCACGTAGTCCCGTCCCTGCATCAGCGCCCTCGCCCTCGCCATCCTGCCGTACAGCAGCGCCCCTCGCGTCGAGACTCCCAGCCGGATGCTCGGGTGGCCTCGCGTCGCCTGCACGATTCGCAGCAGGTAGTCCGCCACCGTCTCCTCCAGCTTCACCTCCTGCACCCGCTGCTGCAGCTCCACCACCTCCGCCACCGTGCACACCGCCTTCATCCCCTCCAGCGGCGGCGGCCCCGAGCGCGTCATCAGCAGCGTCCGCTCCTCCCCCTCCGGCAGGTACCCCAACGACAGCTGCACCGCGAACCGGTCCAGCGACGCCTCCGGCAACGGGTACGTCCCGTGGAACTCCACCGGGTTCTGCGTCGCGATGCACAGGAACGGCGGCGACAGCACGTGCGTCTGTCCGTCCACCGTCACCTGCCCCTCGCTCAACGCCTCCAGCAGCGCCGACTGCGTCCTCGGCGAGGCCCGGTTGATCTCATCCGCGATCAACACGTTCGCGAACAGCGGCCCCTCGCGGAACCGGAAGCTCCCCTCCTGCGGATTGAAGATGGACGCCCCGACGATGTCCGTGGGCAGCAGGTCCGGCGTGAACTGCACCCGCTTGAAGCTGCCGCCGATGCTCAACGCCAGTGCCTTCGCGAGCGTCGTCTTCCCCGTGCCCGGCACGTCCTCCAGCAGCACGTGCCCTCCCGCCGCCACCGAGCACAGCACCAGCTCCAGCGACTCGCGCTTGCCACGGATGACGCGCTCCAGGTTGTCGACCAGCCGCGTCACCAGCGCGCGCACCACGGCCGCACGCTCCGTCACAGGAACCTTCACGGGAGAAGAAGACATTCTGGCCGCGCAGCGTACCAGCACCGCTCCGGATAGGCTGCCCCCACCCCCATGGCCGCCTCCGCCTTCGTCAGCAACGTGCTGCCCCTCCTGCGGCACAACCCGGACTACCGCCGCCTCTTCTTCGCCACGGTCGTCTCCCTGCTCGGCGACTGGTTCGCCTTCGTGGCCATCAGCGGCTTCGTCACCGAGTCCACCGGCCGCCCCGGCTCCGCCGCCGTCATCCACGCCGCCAGCGTCCTCCCCGTCTTCCTCTTCTCCCCCCTCGCCGGCCTCGTCGCCGACCGTGTCGACCGCAAGCGCCTCATGGTCTCCGTGGACCTGCTGCGCATCCTCCCCGCCCTCGGCCTGCTCGCCTCCCTCCGGCTGCACTCCCCCGTGCTCGCCATCTCCTGCGTGGCCCTGCTCGCCGCCCTCTCCTCCTTCTTCGACCCCGTCGCCGAGGCCTCCGTCCCCAACGTCGTCCCCCCCGAGCAGCTCTCCATCGCCCAGGCCGCCCTCGGCGCCGTCTGGGGCACCATGCTCTTCATCGGCGCCGCCGTCGGAGGACTCGCCACCCTCGCCTTCGGCCGCGAGGCCAGCCTCCTCCTCAACGCCGCCACCTTCCTCCTCTCCGCCCTCTTCGTCGCCGGCATCCGCCGCCCCCTCCAGCACCACGGGCCTCCCTCCACCCATGGCGTGGGCGCCCAGCTCGGCGAGGTGTGGACGCTCGCCCGCCAGAGCCGCGTCACCCTCTCGCTGCTCGTCACCAAGGTGGGCGTGGGGCTCGGCAATGGCATCGTCGGACTGCTGCCCGCCTTCGCCACCGCCCGCTTCGCCTCCGGAGACGCCGGGGTGGGCATGCTGCTCGCCGCGCGTGGACTCGGTGCCCTCCTCGGCCCCTTCCTCGGCCAGCGCTGGGCCGGGGACGACGGCCGACGCCTCTTCCTCGTGTGCGGCGGCTCCATGGTGACGTACGGGCTCGCCTACGTGCTGCTCCCCTTCGCCCCCTCCCTCCCCCTGGCCGCCCTGTGCGTGCTCCTGGCCCACCTCGGCGGCGGCGCGCAGTGGGTGCTGTCCACCTACGGCCTCCAGGTGTCCACCCCCGACCGCCTCCGCGGCCGCGTGCTCGCCCTCGACTTCGGCCTCGCCACGCTCGCCGTCGGGGTGTCCTCCCTCGTGGCCGGGGGCGCCGCCGAGCTCGTGGGGCTCGCGCCCGCCTCCTGGGCCCTCGCCTGCGCGTCCATCCTCTATGGCCTGTGGTGGCTGGGGTGGACGCGCGGCCTGTGGCGCCACCGCACGGACGTGCTCGCCTCGTACCGCCCGCCTCACTCCGGCTGAGGCAGGAAACCCCACTCCTCGCCGGCCGCCTTCGCCATCGCATCGACGACGCGCGGGTGGATGCGGCCATTGCTCACGATGAGCCCCAGCGTGCCCCGCAGCTCCGCGCCCTGCGAGAAGTCCACCTCCCGCCCATCCAGCCCCGTCACCTGGCCTCCCGCCGCGCGCACCAGCGCCGTGCCCGCCACGTGGTCCCACGTCTTGTGCGGATTCTTGCGGATGTCCCGCGGCCCCCGGATGAACAGGTCCGCCGCGCCCGCCGCCACCAGCGCGTACTTCACCATCCCGTCATAGCGCCGCGCCCGCCGCGCATCGAAGCCCGCATCCGCGTACACCCGGTCCGCCATCTCCCGCGAGCGCCGGCCCATCACGTAGCTCTCCACCACCCGGATGCTCGGTGGATCCACCCGGTCCGACACCGACAACGCGCGCGGCTCGCCGCCCTCGAGCGTCTCCGCCCAGGCCCGCCCCGCTTCCGTGAAGAAGAGCGTGCCCCCCTCCTCCAGCGGCGACACCGGCACGCCGATGATGCCGTCCACCGGCTGGCCCTCCACCAGCGTCCCCACGCACACCGCGTAGCCCCGCCCGTGGATGAAGCCCTCCGTCCCGTCCACCGGGTCGATGACCCACACCCGGTCTCCCCGCACGCCCCGGCCGTGGTTGAGCCAGCGCAGCAACAGCTCCTCCGTCACCCGCTCGCCCAGCAGCTTGCCCACCAGCCGCACCGCCTGCTCGCGCTCCCCGGGCGGCACGGTGAGGAACCCCTCCGCGCCCTCCTCGGCGATGACCCCCTCCTCGGGGAAGTGGCGGGCGAGGGCGCGGCACACCAGGGCCTGCGCCCCATAGTCGGCGATCGTCACCGGGCTGGCGTCGCTCTTGCGGCTGACCCCCGCCTTGGCGGCCCGCACCCGGCGGCACAGCTCGCAGGCGAGCCGCACCGCGTCGATGATGGGTTGTAGCTCTCGAACGCTCGGCTGCTCCATGAAGGGGACCGCTCCTTGAGAGGGACTCTACACATGGAGAGGGACTCTACACATGCACCGCCGGCCGGGAAGCGCCGACTGCCCCGTGGACCCCGCCCCCGCGCGCGCGGCCACCATCCCCACGCGCACGCCCGCCGGCACGCGCGTGGGGGGATTCAGGCCCGGGTGGGCCTACTGCACCGGCGCGGGCGCCGGAGCCATGTTGTTCGTCGGGGGCGGCATGTACGCCGGGCGATCGGACACGGGGCCCGCGGCGCAGGTGTACTCCACCGTCCGCGAGGACAGGAGGAAGGGCACCAGCGAGGCGCCCGCCGTGGCGCAGGAGAACTGCGCCACGGGGTCCCCCGTGTTGGCGCACGCCAGCGAGCCGGCGATGCCACCGGCCACGCTCAGGCCCACGTTGATGAGCCAGTCGGTGCCGCTCAGCCGGCTCTCCGCCCAGGACAGGCCGTTCTGGCACTGCTGCCCCGCGGGCTGCGACAGGTTGGCGAGTCCGCCGATGGTGAACCACTGCCGGTCCGAGTAGGGCGCGCTCTCGGGGGCGGCGCGGGTGACGATGCGGGTGTTGTAGCAAGCCGTCTGCGTCGCCATGACGGCGAGGGCGGCAACCACGGTCCACTGACGCTTCTGCATGGTGTGTCTCTCGATTCGGAGGTGAGGAATGGACGCCGGCCCGCGTGTACTGGAACTTCCCGGGACCCGCCATTTCTCCACCGCCGCCGGACCCCCTCCCAGACGTCTCACTCCCGGGGAGAGGCGTGGAGCGAGCGGGCCAGGCGGTGCAGCAGGCGCAGCTGGGGCTGGCGCAGGCCGCGCGCGGCATCCACCAGCCGGCGCAGGCCCGAGGGCTGGGAGAGCTCCAGCCCCAGCAGCTCGTCCGAGCCGATCTCCAGGGCCACGCAGATGCGCCGCAGCGTGGGGACGCTGGGGAACATCTCACCGCGCTCGATGCGGCCATACACCTCGAGCTGCACGCCCACCCGGCGTGCCACCTCCGCCTGGGTGAGCCCGGCCCGCGTGCGCGCGGCGTGGGCCACGCGACCGAGGTTCATCGCCAGTGGACGTTCCATACGAGCCGAGAGCCGGGGCATGCGAAGGGTCCTCCAGGAGGGACGCCCCCTACCTTACGGACTCGCCAAGTCCTGTCAATGCCCACTACCCATTTATCGGGTTGACCCGGCCCGCCCCCTCTCTGGAGGTATGGTGACCCGACCTCCCGCTCTCCGCGAACTCCCCTGATTCGCTCCGAGTGTGTCCTCCGGGACGAGGCCTCGAAAAAGCGGTGCCGCGGGGGGTGTTCGATCGAAACCACCGTCGTTATGGTGCATCTCCCCCCGCATTCACGGCTCCGCCCCCCAGGAGGCCTCACCATGCCCAAGGAACACGTCGACACCCGGAACCTCCAGGTCCACGACATCCCCCAGCAGCACGACAGTCTTCAGGCCCTCTCCGACAACGTGACGCTCGTGGTCACCCAGGCCTTCGGGCCCGGCGGTGACAACCTCATCGGCTTCTCGGACGTGACGTTCAACGGCTACCCCGCCGTCACCCTGCTGCTGCGCACCCCGGACGGGCGCGAGGGCCTCGTGCACCTCTCCCCCATCCACGGCGACAAGCGCAAGACGGGCTTCATCGACATCGCCCCCGGCACCCGCATCGAGCTGCTGTGCCCCGTCACGAAGCGCCCGCTCGAGAAGCTGGGCCCCGTGGATGACGGCAGCGGCGCCACCTACTACGCCCTCTACCTCACCCCCAAGCTGTCCCGGGGCCATGCCGTCGCCGTCACCGACATCTGGGACCACTTCCACTCCCGCATCGTCGACGACGAGGCCGTCATCTCCTACTGGGCCCAGACGCACGCCCTTTGAAACACACGACGGGACACACGAAGCGCCCCACGCCCCGGTGACGGAGGAGCCCCGCCGTCACCGTCCCTCGACGCGGTCCGGGAAGGGCGCGGCCTGCAGCAGCCGCCCGTGCCGCACGTCCACGGCGTAGTGGATGCCGTAGTGCGGCTGCGTCCACTGGTCGAAGACGAGGATGTCCGAGGGCAGCCACACCAGCCCCGAGAAGGGCCGCAGCTCCGAGAAGGCCGGCCCCCGCAGCTCCCGCATCTCCGCCTGGCCCACGGCCCGGACGAGCACCCGGCACTCGGGCTCGCACGTGGCGAAGGCCTCCCACTTCCCCTCCGGGCTCACGGCCCGCTCGTCCCACTCGCTCCCGGCGGGCGGCGCGGGCACCGGCACCAGCGCGAAGCCCTCGTTGGGGTTCTCCATCGCCCACGAGCCATTCACCTCCACCCCGTGGTGGTGCGGATCCTCGAGCGTCACGGGCGCCCCGGGGGACGGGGCCGAGCGGCACGCGGATGCCAGCAACAGGGCCAGTGCGGCGGGGCGGCTCACGGCGGCGCTCATGGGAGACCTCCAGGAGGGATGGCTCGGCGGCTACTTGAGGATGCGGACGCGGGCCTTCTTCCGGCCGAGCGCATTGGCCTCGGCGAGCGTCGTGGGCCCCAGGAAGATGTCGATGTGCTTGCCGTTGATGGCCCCGCCGGTGTCCCAGGCCACGAACGTCCGCTTCGGGTAGATGTCGATCTCCAGCCGGCTGCCGAGCGGAATGACGCTCCGGTCCACGGCGACCGACTCCCACGCCACCGGCTTCTTCCATGCACCGCCGGTGCCGAGGGTGAACCAGGTGTCGCGCCCCTTGGGCCTGCCCTTGTTCCAGTCGATGGTGATGAACTCACCGGCCTCCGTCTGCCCCGTGCCCTGGAAGATGACGCCCGTCTTCGCCTTGTAGAGGAAGCCCTCGCGGTACTCGCCCTCGAGCCCGTGGGCCTTCACCTTCTTGTCCAGGGCGAACACCGGATCCGACTCCATCACGATGATGTAGTGGGTGATGGTGAAGCCCTCCATCCACTCACCGGCGGCCATGCGTGCGGCTCCTCTCGCGACAGGGGACGGAGTAGCCTACCGCAGGAGGTACGAGCCACGCAGACTCTTCCGCCGGGAGCGGTTTCTCGGATTCTGGGAGCGGACGCGTCCGGGGTGGGCCCGGAATGTCGGACAGCAAAAGGTCCGGCCTCCGGGGCCGAGGCGGTGTAGGATGGCGCGCTTCCTCGACACCGGCCCGGGTGGGGTTGGGCCGGTCCACTCTATACGGAATGGAGTTGCACCATGGTCGCTCGGGCACTCGTGCACCTGTTGGGAGAGACTCCGCTATTCCTCTTCGAAGTGACGGGACTGGGAGAGCAGCTCAAGGTGCTGCGCTTCTCCGGCTCGGAGGGGATGTCGAGCCTCTACGAGTTCCAGGTGGAGGTGGCCTGCGAGAACCAGGACCTGGACTTCTCCCAGGTGGTGGGCAAACCGGGGGTGCTGTCGCTCAACGGCGAGCTGGTACCCCGGTACGTGCACGGCATCGTCAGCCGCTTCGAGCAGGTGAACGAGCTGCCGCGCTACGCCATCTACCGCGTCACGGTGGTGCCGCAGGTGTGGCGGCTGCACCACCGGCATGACTGCCGCATCTTCCAGAGGCTCGACACGCCGGCCATCCTCAAGAAGGTCTTCGAGACGGCGGGCATCCCCGCGGAAGCGGTGCGCTTCTCGCTGGTGAACGCGTACGAGCCGCGCGACTACTGCGTGCAGTACCGCGAGTCGGACTGGGCCTTCGCCAGCCGCCTCATGGAGGAGGACGGCATCTTCTATTTCTTCGAGCACCAGGAGGACAAACACATCCTCGTGCTCGGGGACACGGATGCGGCGCTCAAGCCCATCGACGGCGTGGAGCTGCTGCCCTTCCGGCGCGCCACGGGCGGGGTGGCGCAGGAGGACCACGTGCTGCGCTTCCGCCGCCTGCAGGAGGTGCGGCCGGGCAAGACGAGCCTGCGTGACTTCAACTTCAAGAAGCCCGGGCTGCCCATGGAGGCCGGGCACGAGGCCGAGGTGGATGCGGACCTCGAGGTGTATGACTATCCGGGCGAGTACCAGGACCCCGGGCGTGGCTCCTCGGCCAAGGGCACCACCATCGCCCGGCTGAGGCTGGAGGCGTGGCAGGCGGCGCGGTTGCAGGCCCAGGGTGAGAGCGATTGCGAGCGCATGGCGCCCGGCCGGCTCTTCACGCTCCAGGAGCACTCGCGCGAGGACTACAACGGCCGCTTCCTGCTCACCCACGTGAGCCACTCGGGCAGCCAGCCGCAGGTGATGGAGGAGGAGTCGCAGCAGGGCGAGTTCAGCTACTCCAACTACTTCACCTGCATCCCGGAGAAGGTGCCCTACCGGCCCGCGCGCGTGACGCCCCGGCCGCACGTGCGCGGCGTGCAGACGGCGGTGGTGGTGGGCCCCTCGGGCGAGGAAATCCACGTGGACGAGTGGGGCCGGGTGAAGGTCCAGTTCCACTGGGACCGGCAGGGCAAGCTGGACGAGAACAGCTCCTGCTGGGTGCGCGTGAGCCAGCTGTGGGCCGGCGAGGGCTGGGGCGCCATGTTCATCCCGCGCATCGGCCAGGAGGTCATCGTCGACTTCATCGAGGGGGACCCGGACCGGCCGCTCATCATCGGCCGCGTGTACAACGGCGCCAACCTGGTGCCCTACGAGCTGCCCGCGCACAAGACGAAGAGCACCATCAAGTCCAACTCCTCGCAGGGCGGCGACGGCTACAACGAGCTGCGCTTCGAGGACGAGAAGCACAAGGAGCAGTTCTTCATGCACGCCGAGCGGAACATGGACGTGCACGTGAAGAACGACTCGTTCGAGAACATCCTGCACGACCGGCACCAGACGATCGGCAGCCAGGGGAAGAACGGCAAGGTCGGCGACCAGAACGAGCTGGTGCTGCGGGACAAGAGCCTCACGGTGCACCGCCACAGCCAGGAGCACGTGGGCGGGGACCTGAAGCTGATGGTGGGCGGCATCGACGGCGCGGGAGACGTGGACATCGTCATCAAGTCCAACCGCATGGAGCTGGTGCACAAGCACAGCCACCTCCACGTGAAGGAGAACCTCAACGAGAAGGTGGGCGGCAGCCAGTCGCTCCAGGTCGGCAATGATTTGCACGTGAAGGTGGGCGGGCTGCACGCGCTGGAGGCGGGCAAGGAGATCCACCTCAAGTCCGACAAAATCGTCCTCGAGGCGGCGAGCGGCATCACCATCAAGGGCCCGGGCGGCTTCATCACCATCGACGCGAGCGGCATCGCCATCAAGGGCACGCTGGTGCAGATCAACACGGGCGGCTCGGCGCTGTCCGGCAGCGGCGCGGCGCCCACCGCTCCCACGGACGCGGTGGAGGCCACGCCCACCGTGCCCACCCCGGCGGACGACGGAAGCAAGCCCTGAGACGCGGTCCCCCCCAGCCACAGCCCCCCGAGAGGAGAACCCCATGCCTCCAGCCGCACGAATCACGGACATGCACGTGTGCCCCATGGTGAATCCAGGCCCGGTGCCGCACGTGGGAGGACCCACGACCTCGGGTGAGGGCACGGTGCTCATCGGCTACCAGCCGGCGGCCCGGGTGGGAGACTCGCTGCTGTGCACGGGCCCGGGCGTCTCGGACTCCATCTCCCAGGGCGAGTCCAGCGTCATCATCGGCGGCAAGCCCGCGGCCCGGCTGGGAGACCCCACCTCGCATGGAGGCGTCATCGTGGCCGGCTGCCCCACGGTGGTCATCGGCTCGTCCGCGCAGGGGCAGACCATCACCCTCGCCGCGCGCGAGGGCACGCCCTTCTGCGAGGAGTGCGAGAAGCGCAAGCGGGAGCAGCAACAGCAGTCCCAGGCGCGGGAAGGCTGAGGGACGGATGAAGCGCCACGCCATCCTCCAGGTGCGCTGGGGACCCCTGGCCCACCAGAAGACGCTCATCGAGCCCGGCCAGGTGCTCAAGGTGGGGCGCGCCCCGTCCTCGGGGCTGGCGCTGGCGGTGCCGCACGATTCGGAACTGGCCGAGGAGCAGTTCGAGCTGTCCTGGAGCGGCAAGCGCGGCTGGCTGCACGGGCGGCCGGGCGTCCCGGCGACGCTGCTGGAGGGCGAGCCCGTGGAGCAGGGCGAAATCTTCAACGGCACCTGGCTGCGCGCGGGGCAGACGGACTTCTCGGTGTACTTCGAGAAGACCACCCCGCCGCGCGAGCCGGAGCAGCCGGATCCTCCCGTGCTGGTGGCCCACAAGGCGCGCGCCCTGGAGGTGCTGCGCGCCCAGAAGGCCCCGCTGTACGCCATCGTCGACGCGGCCCGCGGCGAGCGCGTCCTCGAGCTGCTGCACGAGTCGGTGGAGGACTGCTACTCGCTGTACGAGGGCCCGCAGGGCGTGGCGCTGGCGGAGGTGGCCCCGTACCTGGTGAGCCTGCCCCGGAAGGACTCGTGGCTGCTGGAGGCGCTGGTGCAGGAGGGCTGGGGCGCCCACTGGGGGGTGTTCCTCACCAGCGCCGCGCCCGTGCTCCAGGTGCGGCGGCACTTCCGCAAGTTCCTCATGGTGGAGGCGGAGGGCGTCGAGGGCCGGCTGTACTTCCGCTACTACGACCCTCGTGTCCTCGGTGCCTTCCTCCCCTCGTGCCCTCCCGAGTCGAGGAAGGACTTCTTCGGGGACATCGAGGGCTTCATCTTCAGCGGCTCGAATGGTGAGGTCACCGTCGAGCTGCCTTCCCTGGACGGAAAGCGTCCGCCGGGCCGGAACGGGACAATGGGTTGAACCTATGGTTGCTCGCGCACACGTACACGAGGTGGGAGGAGCTCCGGTCTTCCTGTTCGACATCGGCGACTTCGCCGAGCCGATGCGGGTGCTCCGCTTCTCGGGCTCCGAAGGGCTGTCCAGCCTGTTCGAGTTCCAGGTGGAGCTGGCCAGTGAGAACCCGGACATCGACTCCGCGCAGGTGGTGGGCAAGACGGCGCTGCTCGGCATCCGCGGCGAGTCCGGCTTCCGCCACCTGAGCGGCATCATCAGCCGCTTCGAGCAGGTGAACGAGCTGCCGCACTACGCCCTCTACCGGGCCACGGTGGTGCCCGTGGTGTGGCGGCTGCTGCACCGGCACGACTGCCGCATCTTCCAGAAGCTCGACACGCCCGCCATCCTCAAGAAGGTCTTCGAGGCGGCCGGCGTGCCCTCGGACCGGGTGCGCTTCTCGCTGGTGAATTCCTACGAGCCCCGCGACTACTGCGTGCAGTACCGCGAGTCGGACTGGGCCTTCGCCAGCCGCCTCATGGAAGAGGACGGCATCTTCTATTTCTTCGAGCACCACGAGGACAAACACATCCTGGTGCTCGGAGACACGGATGCGGCGCTCAAGCCCATCGACGGGGGGGACACGCTGCCCTTCCGGCGCGCCTCGGGGGGCGTGGTGATGGAGGACCACGTGGCGCGCTTCCGCCGCGTGCAGGAGGTGCGGCCGGGCAAGACGAGCCTGCGCGACTTCAACTTCAAGAAGCCCGGACTGCCCATGGGGGCCGAGCAGGCCGCCGAGGTGGATGCGGACCTCGAGGTGTATGACTCTCCGGGCGAGTACCAGGATCCGGGCCGGGGCTCCTCGGCCAAGGGCGCCTCGCTGGCGAAGCTGCGGCTGGAGGCGTGGCAGGCCTCGCGGGTGCTGCTGCAGGGTGAGAGTGATTGCGAGCGCCTGGGCCCGGGACGGTTCTTCTCCCTGCAGGAGCACTCGCGCGGGGACTACAACGGCCGCTACCTGCTCACCCACGTGAGCCACGAGGGCGAGCAGCCCCAGGTGATGGACGAGGAAGCCCCGCTGGAGGACTTCCGCTACACCAACACCTTCACCTGCATCCCGGAGAAGACGCCCTACCGGCCTCCGCGCGTGACGCCCCGGCCCTCCGTGCAGGGAGGCCAGACGGCGGTGGTGGTGGGCCCCTCGGGCGAGGAAATCCACGTGGACGAGTGGGGCCGCGTGAAGGTCCAGTTCCACTGGGACCGGCAGGGCAAGCTGGACGAGAACAGCTCCTGCTGGGTGCGCGTGAGCCAGCAGTGGGGCGGCGAGCTGTGGGGACGGATGTTCATCCCGCGCATCGGCCAGGAGGTCATCGTCGACTTCATCGAGGGGGACCCGGACCGGCCCATCATCACCGGCCGCGTGTACAACGGCGCCAACCTCGTCCCCTACGAGCTGCCCGCGGAGAAGACGAAGAGCACCCTCAAGTCCAACTCGTCACTCGACGGGGACGGCTACAACGAGGTGCGCTTCGAGGACGAGAAGCACAAGGAGCAGTTCTTCATGCACGCCGAGCGGAACATGGACGTGCACGTGAAGAACGACTCGTTCGAGGACATCCTGCACGACCGGCACCAGACGATCGGCAGCCAGGGGAAGAACGGCAAGGTCGGCGACCAGAACGAGCTGGTGATGCGGGACAAGAGCCTCATGGTGCACCGCCACAGCCAGGAGCACGTGGGCGGGAACCTGAAGCGGCACGTGGGCGGCATCGACGGCGCGGGGGACGTGGACATCGTCATCCAGTCCAACCGCAAGGAGCTGGTGCACAAGAACAGCCACCTCCACGTCAAACAGAACCTCAACGAGCGGGTGGAGGCCACGCAGTCGCTGCAGGTGGGCAAGGACCATCACACCGTGGTCAACGCGCTGACGGCGGTGGACGCGGGCAAGGAGATCCACCTCAAGTCCAACAAGATCGTCGTCGAGGCGGCGACCGGCATCACCATCCAGGGGCCGGGCGGCTTCATCACCATCGACGCGAGCGGCATCGCCATCAAGGGCAACGTGGTGCTCATCAACAGCGGAGGCGCGGCGCTGTCCGGCAGCGGCGCGGCGCCCACCGCCCCCACGGACGCGGTGGAGGCCAAGCCCACCCAACCGGCCCTGGCGGACGATGGAAAGGTGCGGCCGCCGAGCGGCCTCGCGGTGGCCCAGGGCGCCTCGGAGCTCGAGCCCGTCAAGCCGATGAACCTGGCGGCCACCATGCTGCCCATGGCGCTGTTGCAGGCCCGCGCGCCCACCGTCACCTGCGTGCAGCTCTCCCAGCAGATCGACGAGATGGACCAGGCCCAGGTCCGCGCCGCGCTCGCCGCGGACGTGTACAACCAGAGCGGCACCCCCGGCCCCCTCCCCGAGGGCTTCACCCGCGCCAACGACGAGCAGCTCCGCAACATCTTCCAGGGCCAGCTCTCCGACGAGCAGATCAAGAACCTCACCGCGCCCGAGGGCTCCAGCTACCGCGCCGCCATCTACCAGGACGACAAGGGCAAGGCGTACCTGGCGTTCCGCGGCACGGAGAACAAGGAGGGCTTCAAGGACTGGAAGGAGAACCTCCTGCAGGGCGCCGGCATGGAGAGCCAGCACTACGAGAAGGCCAAGAAGCTGGCCGAGGTCCTGGACGTCGCCACGGACGGCAACATGGAGATCATCGGCCACTCGAAGGGAGGAGGCATGGCGGCCGCGGCGGGCCTCATGACGGGCGCCAAGACGACGACCTTCAACCCCGCGGGCGTCCATCCCAACACGGTGGGCGGCATGAACATGGCCAACGCCAGTGCCAACATCAACGCCTACGTGGTGGAGGGCGAGGTCCTCAACTGGGTCCAGGACAACCGGGCGGTGGTGCAGGGAGGCGCCGTCATCGCGGGCACGAAGCTGGGAGGCCCGCTGGGCGGAATGGTGGCGGCGATGCTCGTCAACGGCACCCTGCCCCAGGCCACCGGCCGGCGCGTGAACCTCCCGCCGCCCAAGGACTTCAAGCACGCCTGGTACGACCCGGTGCTGTACCGGGTGGACCTGCATGGCATGGACAATGTGAAGAAGAGCCTCGAGGAGCACCAGGAGAACCTCGAGAACCAGTACGTCGCCAACGGCTGCGAGGCTCAGCTTGGTAAGCGATAGCGGGGTGTCCCATGATGCGCCGTTGGCCATGGCTGGCGTGGGCCGCCATGCTCTCGTTGTTGGGCGGCTGTTCGAGGCAAGGAGGAGCGACAGTGTCCGGGCCGGATAGTTATTTCGAGAAACCCACCGACCAGCGGATGGCACGGGCGGTCGCGGAGGGGGATGTCGAGACCCTTCGCCGGCTGCTCGAGCGCGGCGAGGTGGATCCGCTCACCGTGGGCCGCGATGCCACCAGTTGGCTGAGCATCGCCGTCGCCGCGCGCCAGAAGGGCTCGCTCGACACGCTGCTCGAGCATGGCGCCCTGGGAGACCCCAAGGGGAAGATCGCCGGCCAGGCGCTGTACGCCGCCACGCTGCTCGATGACCTGTACTGGCTCGAGCGCCTCCACGCCGCCGGCGCGGACCTCAACAACTTCGGCGGGGGAGATCTGCTGCTCGAGGTGGCGGTGGACACCCGGAACCGGGCGACGCTGGACTTCTACCTGGAGCACGGCGCCGACCTGAACATGCGCACGAACACCGGCGGCTCCGTGGCGCTGTCCACCGCCCAGGCCAGGCGGTTCGACCTGGTGAACGAGCTCCTCGACCGGGGCGCCTCTCCCTGGGTGATGGACTCGCTCGGGTCCACCCTGGGCTCCGCGGCGGAGCGGGCGGGGCGGGTCCCCGCGTGGGATCACCGCAGCCCGATGAACGCGGAGCGGTTGCTGCTGCTGGAGCGGCTCCACGCCATCGGCTTCCCCAACCCCGCGCCCACGGCCACCGAGGGCCGCGCCCTCCGCGAAGCCGGGAAGTGGCCGCCGCCCAACGTGCCCGCCACCGCGCCGCGGCCCGCGGCGCCCTGAGGGCCGCTCCGCCCCACCGTCCACATCCTCGAAAACAAGGATGGCACTGAATGCTTCGCATCACGAAGGCTCAACTCGATGGAATGATTCTCCATGACGAGCGTGGCTTCATTGACTTCGTTGCCAGGCATATCCAGGAGGAGAGTCCGGAGTTGGTGCTGGGGCTGCCGTTCGACTCACTGAGAGACATGGTCGCGGCCGGGCTCGACCGGGCCCGTGGGCATGGGCTGCGTACCCCAGAGAACCTGACGGCCTTCGTGTCCATCATGTTCGAGATAGCCCCCAACTTCGATGAGCATCCCGCCATTGCCAGGGTGCTGGGGGATTCGTCCATCCCCATTGACGAGCGCATGGATGCGCTGTTCACGAAGCTTCCTCCCTCCGCATGGGAGCAGGCCGAGCGCTCTTATGACCCAGCAGCATGGTACTCCGAATCAAGGAACCTCCACCTGTCTTGAGCAAGAAAGGAGCACCTCCTCATGGGAGCAGAGCTGGAGTCCCTCAATGCAAACTCCCTGGAACTTCGCAGAGCAGAAGGCCTTCTGGAGAAGCTGACCAAGAACCTCGATTGGGAGATGGCGCAAGCAGCCCTTGATGCGGTTGGAACGATAGATCCCACACCGATCTCCGACCTCACCAGCGCCGGGATCAGTTTGTATCGAGGACAGTTCCTGGACGCGGGCCTCTCCGTGGTCTCCGCGTTCCCCTACCTCGGCGACGTGCTGGGTAAAGCCGCGAAAGCAGCCCGCATCACCCAGAGGATGGTCGATCTCAAGCGCAGGATCGACGTGACGGTCACGTCCATCAACAAACTGCGCCGGAACAACCGCACCCTGGCCGCAGCCGCCGAGCGGGCCCGCATCAAGAAGGAAGCCGCCGAGCGAGCCGCCAAGAAGAAAAAATGCAAGAACTGTCCGGACGACGAAGAAGTATCACCTACCTATGGCACGACTCTGCCCAAGACGGGTGGCCGTTGGTCCGACCCCAACAACCCTGGCAACTCGGACTGGATACCGGACCCCAACACCGAGAAGGGCAAGAAGATACTGGAGGTCACAGGCGGAAAACCCATTACTTTCAAGGATGGATACCCAGACTTCTCCCCCTACGCCAAGAAGAGCGTCGAAATCGACATGATCGGTGACCACTCGCAGGACTTCAAGAACGCGAACAAGGCCGCGGGCATTGAAGGGAGCAACCCTCCCAAGGGCTTTACCTGGCACCACAAGGAGGATGGAGTCACCATGGAGCTCGTCCCACAAGACCTCCACAACAAGGTGCCGCATACAGGAGGGGCAGCCATCGTTGATGGCAGCCGCTATGGCCCCTCACAATTCTGACAAGCCCTTCGAGCGAGCAGAGACATGAGCCCCATCATCACAGAATCCGAGCCGCCCGTTTCGAAAGCCCGCATTCAAGAAGTCGAGCGGTTCATCGGGAGCGAGCTGCCCGAGCCCTATAAGCGATTCCTCCTGAAACACAACGGGGGGACGCCAAAACCTTGCGAGTTCCTCTTCCGCAGCAAGGACAAGCCTCCCAGGCCGGCCCTTCTTTCATGGTTCCTCGCCATTCATGACGGGCCGTACGAGAACTTCCTGGAGCACTTCAAGGACTTCAAGGGGCGGATTCCAGACGACACGGTTGCCATTGCCCGGGATCCCGGCGGAGATCTCATCCTGATCGGGCTCCGAGACCCATTGCGCGGCAAGATCTTCTTCTGGACCAAGAAGCTCGAGTCCCTGGACGGCTCGCCCACACCGCCCGAACTGCTCCACGAGGTGGCGGATGACTTCGACTCATTCCTGAACTCCCTGTTCGACACATGAGCAAGGCCTATTTCGAAAGGGTCTCCCCCACCTTCATCGAGAATTGGGCGCCCGCGCTTCACGCTTTCTCCATCCCTCAGGTCGATGTGCCCTTGTCCCGGCTGGAAGCCCAGGCGCTCGAGGCCCGGACGTGGCACCGGAAGAGTACGGACCAGTCCGAGTACCTTCCGATCGATTCATTGATGTGGCGACTGGATGTTGCCCTCCGTCAATTTCCGGAGGGAGCCTTCGTCCGGCTCGGTTCTCGAAGCAGCAAGGACTCCGCGTATGCCGTCCAACATGGCCTCCGCGTCAGGAGCGGCGAAGCCGCGATACGACTGCTCACCGAAGGCTCCGAGCGAACAGCCTTCGATCTACGGCTGGCACTCCAGCTCCATTACGCTCCGCACATCTTCGTCCGCGAGTGGATGGACATTCCCCGCTGGGCGGAGTTCCGCTGCTTCATGAAGGATCGGAGGCTCGTCGGCATCTCCCAGTACGATTGCCTGAACGTTGGCATCCGTCCTGAAATCACACGGCATGCGGAGACCCTCCACAACGCGATACGCGAGTTCTCCCAACGCTTCGCGGCGGCTTCCCATCTCGACAATGTGGTGTTCGACGTTTTCGTCGAGGGAATGGACACCCCCGGCCCGCTCGACGTCCGCCTGCTCGAGCTGAATCCGTTCTTCCCCAAGACCGACCCATGTCTCTTCGACTGGTCGGTGCCCGCTGACTTCGATGGCTCTTTTCGCTTCCTCGGCGCTTCTACACTGAAGGGGAGGGACAACCTCGGCCGTGGAAGAGATGGGTGAGGCCTCTCCAGGCCTACTTCCCCTCTTCCGGCAGCAGCTTGCGCAGCTCGTCCGCCATGGTGCCCAGCTTCAGCGCCGTGGCCGCCACGTCCGTCCCCATCCGCGCATACGTGTCCACCAGCTCCAGCAGCGTCGCGCACCCCTGGGAGATGTGCGTCGTCTGCTCCGCCTGGCGCTCCGCCTCGCCCGCGCTCTTCTCCATCAGCTTCTGGTTCTGCAGGACGATTTCGCGAATGGAGCGCAGCGTCGTCCGCGCGGATTCCAGCACGGGCGTGAAGCGCTCCGTCGTCTCGCGGATGTGGCCCACCGCGTGCAGCGTCTCGGACATCTGCTTCGTCACCCCGCCCACCACCTCGCCAATCCGCGCCGAGCTCCGCCCCGACTCCTCGGCCAGCTTGCCCACTTCCTTCGCCACCACCGCGAAGCCCCGCCCGTGCTCACCCGCCCGCGCCGCTTCAATCCCCGCGTTGAGCGCCAGCATGTTCGTCGCCGCCGCCATCTCCTGGATGGTCTCCACGAAGCCGTGGATGCGCTCGGAGCTCTCCTCCAGCTTCTGCACGCTCAGCGCGCTGCGGCCCACCGCCTGGGCAATGGCCGTCAGGCTCGTCTCCATGCCGCTCACCAGCGAGTCCACCTCACCCGTGTAGCGCTGGGCCTCCTCGGCCTGCGTGGCGCTCGCCCGCGAGTGGCGGAAGAGCGCTCCCGCCGCGCTCGCCATCTGCTCGCTCGCCGTGGCGATGCGCAGCGCCGAGGTGCGCACGTGCACCGCCTGCTGGGACATCTCGGCGATCGTCGTGGAGAGCACCTGCGCCGAGCCCGCCAGCGTGCGCCCCGTCTCCACCACCTTGCCGCGCGACGTCTCCAGCTCCCGCAGCGCCCGCTGCATGTTGCGCCGCAGGTAGAACTGCTTGCGGTGCCCCGCGTGCAGCGCCTCCAGCAGCAGGCCCACCGCCAGCGAGCTGAGCACCAGGATGAGGTCCAACACCAGCTTGCCCGCCAGCGGCGCTTCCGACAGCACCAGGTCGAAGCCCACGTGCGCCGTGCCCAGCAGCGCGTAGAAGCTCATGCGCGCCCACCGGCCCACCGGCAGCATGGAGGGCCCCGTGAGCACGTTGAGGAACACCATGGCCACGTGGTAGCCCGAGCCCGCCATGCCCAGCGGGTAGAAGGCCCAGTCGTTGCCCACCGAGTACAGCAGGGTGATCCAGAACATGGCCGCCGGCAGGTCGCGCGGGCTCAGCAGCCGGCGCACCGTCAGCAGCAGCATCGGCGCCAGCAACCAGCTCAACCGTGCCAGCGCCAGCCGGCCCACGTCCGGGCTCGAGCCCAGGGCCCACAGGGCGTACAGCACGTCCAGCACGAACAGCACCGGGGTGGCCACCAGCGCCGTGAGCGTGAGCTTCCCGAGCCGCAACGGCCCTCGTGACAGCAGGAACTCGCGGTAGCTCTCCTGGGTTTCGGGAGACGGGGGGTTGTTGTCCATGTGCTCGGCCACGGTCCCGAGGAACCGCCTCGAGCCCGTCCGCGCACGCTATCAGACGATGGCCGCACCCCGGCGGGGGCATTCGCTCGCCCGCCTGCTCCACCTGGACCGGCAGTCACCTCTCCCTACACCACGGGCAACTCCCGCTGCACCGGCCCCGGGGGGAAGGCCTCCTCCAGCCGGGCGATGTCGTGGGCCGTGAGCCGCAGCCGCCCCGCCGCCGCGTTGTCGCGCGTGTGCGCCTCGTGGCTCGCCTTGGGGATGCAGAAGAGCGAGCGCCGCCTCATCAGGAACCCCAGCGCCACCTGCCGCGGCGTGGCCCCATGGGCGCGGGCCACCTCCGCCAGCACGCGCCCGTCCGGGCTGTCCGGCTCGGGGAAGTCCCCGCTGCCGAACGGGCTGTAGCCCACCACCGCCACCCCGTGCCGCTCGCACCACGGCAGCACCCGGTGTTCAATCTGCCGCTCCCGCAGGTGGTAGAGCACCTGGTTGCACGCCATCCGGCCCGGCCCGGCGATGGCCAGCGCCTCCTCCAGGTCATCCACGTCGAAGTTGCTCACCCCCCAGGCGCGAATCTTCCCGTCCGTGCGCAGCCGCTCGAAGGCGCGCAGCGTCTCCTCCAGCGGGTGCGGCCCCGGCCAGTGCAAGAGGTAGCAGTCCAGCCGGTCCGTCCTCAGCCGCTTCAGGCTGCGCTCACAGGCCTGAATCGTCCCCGCGTAGGTGGCGTTGTTGGGCATCACCTTGGACACGAGGAACACCTCGTCGCGCCGCCCGGCCAGCGCCTCGCCCACCAGCGACTCCACGTCGCCGTAGCCGTACAGCTCCGCCGTGTCCACGTGCGTCATCCCCAGGTCCAACCCCACCTGGAGCGCCCGGAGCGCCTCGGCCCGGCCGTCTTCCTCCATCTGCCAGGTGCCCTGGCCCAGCACCGGCACTTCCACTCCCGTGGGCCCGAAGACGCGCTTGTCCATGTGACTCCCCCGTGGGAGCCAGGGTCTCCACTCCTCCCCGCTCCCGGTATGCCGGCCCCGCTCCCGGCGTCTCCTGCCCCACACTCGCCTCCCCACGAGTGCCAACGCCCGACACGCGCCCCCGCGTCCCGCTCCGCGCGAGCCCCCCGCGCCCGCCGGACACGCGCGTCGCCAACTGGTCCGACTGTCGGACCCGTTGCCCGGCGCCGGCTCCGGAGGGCGCGCGGCCTCCCGTCCGAGATGTCAGCCGGACCGCCTACGTTTCCGGATGCACGGGGATTTCCAGGTTCACCGGGAGGCCCTGGTGCCGTACCAGGAGACACCGCACATGAAGAAGCAGAGCGCGTTGCACCTCGCGGGCGCCGTCATCGCCCCGCTGCTGGCGTTCCAGTTCCAGGCCCACGCCGGGCCCGCCGCCCCGCCCCCGTCCGCCCTCACCGCGCCGGCCCAGGGCGCCACCGAGGCGGTGGACCTCCTCGAGCGGCTGCGCGCGCTGCCGGGCGTCGTGTCCGTGGTGGAGGGCCGCACGCGCATCCCGGGCACGCGCTTCTTCACCCTGCGGTTCGACCAGCCGGTGGACCACGCGCACCCCGAGGGGCAGCGCTTCCGCCAGCGCGTGACGCTGCTGCACCGCTCCGAGTCCCGGCCGGTGGTGCTCTACAGCAGCGGCTACAACATCCCCAGCGTGGCCTTCCAGACGGAGCCCACGTACCTCTTCCAGGCCAACCAGCTCACCGTGGAGCACCGCTACTTCTGGCCCTCGGTGCCCGAGCGGCTCGAGTGGGAGCACCTCAACATCCGCCAGGCCGCCGCGGACCACCACCGCATCATCCAGTCCTTCAAGGGCCTGTACGGCTCGAGCTGGCTGACGTCGGGGGCCAGCAAGGGCGGCATGACGAGCGTGTACCACCGCTACTTCTACCCGGACGACGTGCAGGCCACGCTGCCGTACGTGGCGCCCAGCAGCAAGGGCCCGGCGGACGTGCGCTACATCGACTTCGTGGCCCACGCGGGCAATGACCCGGACTGCAACGAGCGGCTGCGCACCTTCCAGAAGACGGCCCTCCAGCGCCGCGACGAGCTGCTGCCCCTGGTGGACAGCACGTACGCGCCCCAGGGCATCACCTTCCATACGCTGGGCAGGGAGCGGGCCTTCGAGTTCGCCGTGGTGGAGTCGTCCTTCTACTTCTGGCAGTACGGCGACGCGTCGAACTGCGCCACCATCCCGGCCCCGGACGCGCCGGCCGGCGAGCTGTTCGACTTCCTCTCGTACCACGCGGACATCGGCTTCAACTTCGGGGATGACGCGCTCGACTTCTTCGCCCCGTACTACTACCAGGCCGCCACCGAGCTGGGCGCGCCCCGCTACGACGAGCGCCACCTGCACGGCCTGCTGCGCTTCCCTCGCGAGGACCGGCCCGCCCTCTACACGCCCGTGGGCGTGGAGAAGCGCTTCGACCACGCGCTCATGCCCCAGGTGGAGCGCTGGGTGCGCACCCAGGGCAGCCACCTCCTCTTCATGTACGGGGAGAACGATCCCTGGTCCACCAACGCCTTCGAGGTGCGCGAGCGCAACGACTCGCTGCGCTTCTTCGTGCCCGCGGGCAACCACTTGTCGCTCCTCTACATGCTGCCCGCGGCCGAGCAGAAGCGGGCGCTCGACGCACTGGAGCGGTGGATGGGGGTGCCCATCATCCGCTACCCGACGGCGGGGCTGAGGCCGGGCGAGGCGCTGCCCTTCTCGTACGACCTGCCCGAAGAGCGCGGCATGCGCTAGGAGCCCGTCGGCGAACAGGCCAGAGGTACGGTGCGCGTAGCGAGAGACATATGGCACCACCACCGCCTGAACGCACTGCGACGACAGCCCCGGTTCCGAGGTCTCCTCGGGGGGTTGTTTCTCACGCCTCCGAACGCCCACCGATCTCGGGGAAGCGCTCATAGGCTCGCTTGAGGGCCTCGAGGTGCTCGGGCTTGTCCAAGTCGAGCGGCGTCGCGGTGAGACTCACCACCCATCCCCCCGACGCCGTGCGCCTGGCGCGCGACAGCAGCTCCGCGTCGCGCGAGGGGTCCGGGAAGCCGATGGCCTCCGCAGCCGAGGCCGACCAGTAGTTGATCCACCCAAGGTACCTGGGAACCTTGGGCGAGCGGATGTTCCACGGGAGCTTGAGCATTGGCAGCCCCAGAGGCGGCCCGTCAGGATTCCCGGACTTCGGCCCTACTTGCGCTGCAATGACCTGCCTCACGGGCCCAGGCGCCACGGTTCCCCACCTGGCGCGCACGCCCTCCGCAACGTTCTCCAGCATGTCCACTGCCGCGGCGACAACGGGCGCGTCCTGGGGCAGCTGCGCATGAGCCATCAGCAGCGGCTCGCCCCCTGGACTCGAAATGGCGCTCTCAAAATAGCCGCTCATCGTAATCGGGTAGCTCTCGTCGCCATTGCACAACAACCCGAACTCGCCGGCCGCGGCCGTCTCCGCCAGCCACGCCGCGCGCGCAGGAAGCGCGATGGGCCGCCCCGCTTTCGACAGTCGCCACGCCATCCGCAAGCCGGGGAGTGCACGCTCGAGACCTTCAACGGCCGCGAGCGGACGCCCGTCGTCGCCCGTGAGCGCTGGAGCATAGACGTGCAGATGGAGGCTGGCTCGAGTCGTCATCATTTGCACCAGGTGAGGACGATATCAAAGGTGGCGTCCACATCCAGCAGCGCGGCCTTGTGGGCCTCGCTGATCACCCCGACCTTGAAGTCATACCCACAGGCCAGCGCGATGTCGCGGTACACCTTGAGTTCTTTCATCTCCTTATCGACCGTCATCTTCTTCAAGAAGTCGCTGTAATCGTCGAAGTACTCGACCTTGATCTCCCACAGCACCCGCACTCCCACCTGAAGCGCGTCGAAGTTCTTGCCATCGACCTGGGCATCCATCCCGGGCCAGCGGTTGGGCGGATACCCGTCGGCGCACGTGTTGTGCGCCTTGTTGCCGCCCTTATGCGGCACCGGGATGGCCTCGCACTTGCGCTCGCGCTCCCTGTCGGTGGGCTCGGGGGTCGGCCCTGGCGGCCCGTCCTCTCCCTCGGGCTTGGACTTGGGACGCCGCTTCTTCTTGAGCTCCGGCGGAGCGGGCTTCGTCTCTACCACCGGCGGTGCTTCCGGCATGGGCTGCGTCGGCGGCGGCCGCACCTGGGGACGGCCCCGCTTCTCGTACGCCTCCAGCGCCTCTGAAATGGCGAACCCCACCACCACCACGCCCACGACGACCACCGCGCCCACGGCCAGCTCGGGCGCCGCGAGGACACAGAGCCCGATGCCCAAGGCCCCGGCGCCCGCGGACGCGACCGAGCACCGCCCCGTGGTGTCCCTGAACCGCACCCGCTCGTGGTCGAGCGCGGGGTAGCACCGCTCCACCAGGTCGGCCCATGGCTGGCCCGCCTCCTCAACGACGCACCGGCCCCCGTCCGTCCAGGGCAGCTTCGCCGCGCGCCGGAGGTGGGTGACCACCAGGTCCTCGCGCAACGCCTCGGTCGTTACCCGGGCACGCCCCTCGCGCCGCCAGCTGCGCGCCGTCCCGGTGAGCGTACCGCCCATGGGGTAGCTCGTCGCGCACGCCAGCTGCAGCCAGAGCACCACCGCAAGCACCGCGCGAACAGCGCGCATTGCCTGGCCCGACGAGCGCCACCAGGACATGGGCTGCGTACCGCCGCCCTCCCCCACCGCGGGACTCGGGTGCTTATAAAACATGGCGCTGGCCTCCCCCTGGAGCATCAGCCCCGAAGGATAGGATGCGGGACGGCCAACCCTACAGGGGGGGCCCGCGAGGCCCATGGGTACCTCTCGCCGGAAGCAGCTCGGCGTCGACACGAGGAGCAAAAGCTGGCAGCTTGAACGAGCTGAAGCGACTCACCCGACATCTCCTTGACACTCTGCGAGGACGGTGAATCGTTATCGGCGCTTTGTGACGGCATCTCTCCCATTCCATGAGCGAGGAGCCATGGCAGATCTTCTGTATCCGCGCGATCACCTACAGGAGGCGCTGAAGCGGCGAGCCCCAAAATGGCTCGGCAACCCGCGGCTAGTGCAAGTCGTCGGCGAGCTTCTCGATCTCCTCTTCTTCGCGAGCCTCTCGACCGAAGAGGGTAGCGCCACCCGCGTGCAGGTTGTCGTATCGCCGGGAAAACCTCTCCAGGATGTCGAGGACAGCTCTGAGTACCTGGGCTCGGATGTACCTCGACAGCAAGCCTGGTCTGTGCTCCCGCTCAAACCGCAACGGCTCGACCTGGAAGCGCTCGTCAAGCTCTCAGTCGTGACCGAGCCTGGTCGAACCGCCGTTGTCCTGGAGCACGAGGAGTCATCCGGCTGGCAGGCCGTGGGAATTGCCAAGCTCAACACCAGCACAAATGGCGGGAACGTTCTCTTCCTGTCCACCACTGCCCCTGGAGCCCTCTCGCTCGTTTATGCCGGCACCGAGATCATGAGGTACGAGCGCGGGCAGCTTGCCAAACCGGCTCCCGACATCTTCATCTCCGATGGCGTGGTGCGCTCCACCATCCGACAGTCGCTAGGGGATCTGCTCAGCGGGGAGACGAATCGGATCCTCATGCCCAGCCGTATTGGCGAGCACGTTTTCGAAAGGCTCGTCAGAGGCATGCGAGCGACTGGCCGCGGAGGTCTCATTCTCGTCCAGCCGACTCCATCTCTCGACTCGCAGCAGGACATGCCGAAGCTCGTGCTCACCGAGCCCGACATCCTGGCGGACAAGAGCCGGAACCTCTTTGAAGCAATCGAACGCGGGCTTGGAGTCGCCTTCCGGGATGACGAGTTGGGGCGCAATGATGAGTGGGATGAGGCAATGAGCCTCCGCGAGTGGGCTCAGTCCGAGGTGGACTCACTGTCGGATGACATTGCGCGGCTTACCGCCATGGATGGCGCGCTCCTACTCGGGCCAAATCTTCGAGTTTTCGGCGCCGGATACAAGGTGAGCTCGTCCCACACCCTTCCACTCTATGAAGCATTTGACGCGACCGGACAGAGTGTTTCTCCTGTCGAATACCCCCTGGAGATTCACGGGACCAGGCACAGGGCTGCTGCGTCTTTCGTCGCTTCGACCGGCGGATTCGCCTTCGTCGCATCGGAGGATGGCCCAATCAAGTGCTTGATAAGGGAGCAAGGCCGGATCCTATTCTGGAGAGTTCGGTTTCCGGAGATCTAGGAGTCTGTCGGAACATTCCCACGACCCACTACATATCGAGTAGTGCGAATCGAACGCACCGCTACGGTTGGTATGGAGGACAGGTTTTGGAGCGATACTCCGACAAGCTCCTGGTGGCGTGTCCACGAAGTCCTTGGACATGGTCCATGGATGTCCCCTCTCCCCTTGGAGAGGGAGCATGCGCAACACAACCCGTCAGCGCCCCGGCCTGACGGTGTAGGCGCCCGTCCTCGCGTCCACGGACACCCGGGGCGGGCGCCGCGTCTCCTCGAAGAGGCGCCAGCCCGGCTCCAGGCCCCGCCAGAAGGCCACGAGCCGAGGCGTGGCCCTCGGGTGCTGCTCCAGCGCGGCCAGGCCCCGGGCGTCCAGCCGGCGCGGGAAGATGTGGATGGGCACGTCCCGCTTCATCTTCCCCCGCGCCGCCAGCACCATCAGGTACAGCTCCTCGATGGGGCCGTCCTGGATGGCGATGCAGCCGATGCTCATGCAGTTGCCGTGCACGTAGATGGCGCCCCCCAGTGGCCGCTCGCCCAGGCGCCGGTCCGCCTCGTTCGGGTAGCTCACCCTCATGGACAGGTGGAACTGGCTGCGCGGGTTGAATTGGTCCAGCGTGTAGAAGCCCTCGGGCACCTGCTCGTCGCCCTCGCGCCGCTTGGGCCCCACGTCCCCCGAGGCCGCGCAGAAGGGGAATGTCTTCACCTTGCGCAGCCGCTCGCCCCTCGCCCCCGCCCACACCTCCAGCTCCCGCTCCTGCTTGAAGGCCCGGACATAGAGCTCCTCCGGCGGCCACGAGACGCCCGCCTTCGTGAACAGCTTCGCCACCTCGGGCTCCCGCGCCCGGCGCACCGCCTCCACCTTCTTGTCCGCGGCCCCCGCAGGCAGCGCCGCCCACAGCCACAGCAGCAACAACGCTCTCGTCATGCCGGCCTGGACACCCCGGAGCAGACGGACGTTCCCCGGCAAGGACTTGCGTGTGTCACCCCGGCGTCACATCGCGTGGGTCTGCGTGGCGGGGGCGAGAAGAGCGCGTTAGCACTGCGCGCCTCTCCACCCCGGGAGTCTCCCCTTCATGCCTCTGAATCACTACGTCACCCTGGGCCGCTCCGGCCTGCGTGTCAGCCCCTTCTGCCTCGGCGCCATGACCTTCGGCGAGGACCTCGGCTGGGGCTCCAGCGTCGAGGACTCCCAGCGCATCATCGACCGCTTCCTCGCGCTGGGCGGCAACTTCATCGACACCGCCAACGTCTACACCCGCGGCCACTCGGAGAAGATCATCGGCGACCACCTCGGCCGCACGCCCTCGCGGCGCGAGCGCGTCGTCCTCGCCACCAAGTTCTTCGGCAACCTCTTCCCCCAGGACCCCAACGGCGGCGGCGCGGGCGCCAAGTCCCTCGTCTCCGCCACCCACGAGTCCCTGCGCCGCCTGCAGACGGACTACATCGACTTGCTGTGGATGCACGCGTGGGACCGCCACACGCCGATTGAAGAGACCATGCGCGCCCTGGATGACCTCGTGCGCGCCGGCAAGGTGCGCTACATCGGCTTCTCCGATACCCCCGCGTGGAAGACCGCCCAGGCCCAGCTCACCGCCCACTTCCGCGGCTGGACGCCCCTGGTGGCGCTGCAGATCGAGTACTCGCTGCTGGAGCGCACCGTGGAAGGCGAGCTCCTCCCCATGGCCCGGGAGCTGGGGCTGGGCGTGACGCCCTGGTCTCCCCTGAAGAGCGGCGTGCTCAGCGGCAAGTACACCCGGGAGAACGCCGGCAAGGTGAAGGCCGACCGCGGCGCGTGGGTGGAGTCCAACCTCGGCGAGCGCGCCTACTCCGTCATCGACGTGCTGCTGCGCGTGGCGAAGGAGTTGGACAGCACGCCGGCCCGCGTGGCGCTCGCCTGGGTGCAGAACCGCCCCGGGGTGTCCTCCACCATCATCGGCGCGCGCACCCTGGAGCAGCTGGAGAACAACCTGGGCGCGCTGGAGCTGAAGCTCACGCCGGAGCAGCTCGCCGCGCTCGACGAGGTCTCCAAGCCGGTGCTCAACTTCCCCGCCGGCTTCCTCCAGGGCGCCCCCACCTTCATGCACGGCGGGCTCACCGTGAATGGCGTCTCCGCCCCCGCGCTGCCCTGGGCGCCCAAGTCGGACGCCGAGCGGTACTGAGGGAAGACCCTCACCCTGACCCTCTCCCAGAGGGAGAGGGGACGACGTCACAGCCCGTGGGCCGCCTGCTTCACCAGGTGGCCCGTGAAGTTGTACTCGAGCAGGTGGCGCTTCAGGTTGCCGTCGCTGGCCGCGAACGTCTGCACGTAGTCCCCCTTCTCGAGGAAGAGCGTGACGCTGTACACGCCCGTGTCCCGGTCCACGTGGCCCTGGCCGCTCATCGCCCGCCCCTTGGACGTCCCGTTCTTCAGCACGTGGACGAACACATCGTTCGCCGTCGCTCCGTAGTGGTACGCGTCCTTCACGAACGACACGTTGAAGAAATACAGGCCCGTGCACGGCGCCACGAAGGTGCCACCGCCCTCGCCCCAGCCGCCTCCCTCCTGGGTGTGCGTCGTCGCGTAGCGCAGCAGCACCAGCCCCCCCTCCGAGACGTGGCCCGTCCCACTCGCACTGAAGGCGACGATGCCCGAGTCGGGACAGTGCGCCCCCGCCAGCAGCTCGGCCTCCCGGGCGGTGGTGGGGTCCACCGTCTTGTAGTCCGCGAAGAGCACCCGCGCCTTGCTCGCACCCGAGGCCGCGCCGGGCTCCTCCGCCCACGCCAGGTCCGGGCCGAGCAGCGACACCAGGCCGCACAGCAGCACCACCCGCGACGTCTTCATGAGAGCCTCCCTTCCCGGAGTTCCGGGGGTCCGGGGAGACTTGGCCCGGGAGCCGTGTCCCACAACCCGGCCCAGCGGTCAGGCAGGCGGCCGGTGAACGCTTCGCTCCCTCTCGGTGTCGGCGAGGCGACGCGAGCGGCCGCGGGGCCTCAGCGCCGGCCGCTGCCCGAGGTCGTGAACCAGGCCGACTCGGGCTCCACATCCGGGCTCGCGCCACTCGAGGAGCGGAAGGGAGAGCCGCTGAACAGGCCCTCGGACTCTTCTCCGGGCGGCGTGTCCGTGGACTCCATGGCCACCGACAGCAGCCCGGCCAGGATGCCCAGCAGACACACCCCCGCCACCGTCAGCTTCACCTTGCGGCGCCATGTCTGCACGGGCTCACGGTGGTAGCGCGGCATGCCCCGGCGCAGTCTCTCGCTCTGCAGGTCGATGACCCTTCCTGGCGCCTTGCTGGACATGCATGCATCCTAATCCACGTGGCCGGGACCACCCCCAGCGCGCTCGTGGAGCCAGCCGACATCCTAACGCATGCCGGGTCCTCCAGGTAACAGGCCCACCCTCTTCCGCGGATGGAACATGGGGCCACCCCGCGCATCCCACCTCCCGCCGTGACGAACCTGGACCTGTTTCCCCCCGAGCCACCCCCCGCTGGACCGCTGGAGCACCTGCTGAAGGTGTCCCGCATCTACCTGGAGCCCGACGTCGAGCGCTTCACCCGGGGCCGCGACATCCTCGCGCGCTTCCCCGGCGCCGAGCGGGTGCAGGTACGCTCGCACTGGAACATCCCCGGCCTCTTCGGCAACGAGGGCAACGCCGAGGCGTGGAATCGCATCAAGGGCAGCACCCTGGTGTTGGGCGTGAAGAAGTCCATGGGCTTCGAGGCCAATGGCCGCAGCGCCGACTTCCTCCCGCCCTCCACGGCCAACGGCTGCGTCATGAGCTGCGCCTACTGTTACGTGCCGCGTCATAAGGGCTACGCCAACCCCGTCACCGTCTTCGTCAACATCGAGCAGGTGCTCGCGGCCCTCCGCCGGCACGCGGGAAAGCTCGGGCCCAAGACGGAGCCCAATACGGTGGACCCGCGCTACTGGGTGTATGACATCGGCTGCAACAGCGACTGCTCGGCGGACGCGGCGCTCAGTGACAACGTGAGGGACCTGGTGCGGCTGTTCACCGTGCTGCCCAACGCCATGGGCTCCTTCGCCACCAAGCTGGTCAACCGCGAGCTGCTCACCTACGCGCCCCGGGGCAAGACGCGCATCCGCTTCAGCCTCATGCCGCACACCAAAGCGAAGCTGTTCGACGTGCGCACCAGCCCCATCTCCGAGCGCATCGCCGCCATCGACGACTTCGTGGCCGCCGGCTACGAGGTGCACCTCAACTTCTCGCCCGTGGTCGTCACCGAGGGCTGGCAGGCCGAGTACGACGCGCTCTTCCAGCAGCTCGACGACACGATGGGGGACAAGGCGAAGGAGCAGCTGGCCGCGGAGATCATCTTCCTCACGCACAACGAGCGGCTGCACGAGGTGAACCTGCGCTGGCACCCGAAGGCCGAGGAGCTGCTGTGGCGGCCGGAGCTGCAGGAGACCAAGGTGTCCCAGGGCGGGGGCGTCAACGTGCGCTACCGCACCGGGTACAAGGGGCGGCTCGTCGAGGAGTTCCAGCAACTGCTCGCCCGGCGCATGCCGTACTGCCGCGTGCGCTACGCGTTCTGACGCACGCCCCGCGGCCACGATTTCCCCTCTCCCCTCGGGAGAGGGACGGGGTGAGGGTATCGGGTGAACCCTTCGACCTTACCCCAAATTTTGGAGCCCCTCGGGAGCAATTCTAGAACTCGGCGAGAAGGTGCCCGACAGGGTGTCAGACGGCTCGTAAGGGGCGAGGTGTTGAACGAGTTCTTTGACACCTTCCCGGTGGGTGATGCGGTGGGCGATGCGGCCGTCCTCCGCTCGTGACAAACGCGCCAGCACCAGCGCGCTGCGCACCCCGTAGCGGCACAGCCGCTCCTGGCCCTGCCTGTCGTTGGCATGCAGATGCGTGGTGGCGTGCAGGGAGAAGCCCTCCAGCAAGGCACACCGGGGTTGCTTTCTGAGAGGGGGCCGCACGTCCAGCTCCGTCCAGCGCAGTCGCTGCTGCAGGGAATGCGCTTGGTACGCCCGCAGCGCGTCTTCGGGCCAGGGCGCAGCCCTCCTCGACCCCTAGGCTCCAGCTGTCTCCCTCAACACGGCCCCCATCCCGCCTATACGCATGGCTTCTATCCCGCCTATACGCACGCGGGAGTGGATGAAGCCGTGTGACCTACTTCGGCAGCTCCACTCGGCTCGCCGTGAACTGGCCCTTGGAGCCCGCGGCCGCACTCTTCCCGTTCTCCCCATTCGCTCCTGACTGGCCATTCGAGCCATGGCCGGGCGGCAAGCCGAAGAGCGCGTCGAGTTGCTTGCACGGGCTGGTGTTCTTTCCCGGCGGTCCGCCGCGCCCGCCCGGTCCTCCCACACCGCCCTTCCCCGGAGTGCCGGCGTCCCCTCCATCGAGCGTGTATCGCAACTCGGCGACCTCCACGGGCGTGTTGTAGAAGGTCACCGTCAGGAGTCCGCCATTGCCACCCGCGCCCGCGTCGCCGCCGCGCCCGCCAGCGCCACCATTTTCGCCATTCCCGCCACGACCCTGCCCGCTGCGGCATAGTCCCCAACGCGCTTTGGCATTACGTCCCCGCGGACCCTTGGCTCCCGCAGCGCCCGGACGCCCATCCACGCCATGCTGCCCATCCTGCCCCGAGAGGTCGACGAACAGCGGTCCCGCGACACGGCCGGTGAGAAACAGATCCACCTTGCCCGCCGCGGCGCCTGCGGCCCCTGAGGGCCTATCCATCGCCGTCGTCGCCGACTCGTCGAAAGCCGTGATGCGCGACGCGTTGTTCCCCACGATCTCGTGGGCGTAAATCACCAAGTGATTGCCATTCGTGATGAGGGTGCTGTTCTTGAGTTCCAGCTTCCGCACCACGAGCAGGACAGGGCGGGCCCCCTCGCCCGGCTTGCTGAGCGTGAACGTGGCCCCGTCCAGCGTCAGGTCTCCCGCGGCGTTCTGCGCCGCGATCAACGCTGAATGGCTCGACAAGTCCGGTCCCCGCAGCATGCGCTCCGGGATTCGCTCGAGGGTGACCGGACCGCCGAGGGTGAGTTCTGGCTCCTGTGCGAGCGCGATGGAACTGGACAGCAGACACAACACAGCGATGAGTGACTTCACGGTTTCCTCGCGGAAGAATTGTCAGGCGACCTTCACTAGACCCGCGGAAGGTATCAGAGGATTCGTCACCCGCGACGGTGTCAAAGGATTCGAAATTCGACCGTACCCAAGTTTCCGCGACCCGAGGCGGCAGGCCCGGGCCGTGAACGAGAAGGACAAGCGTTCACGGCGAGAGCACTCGTCAACACCACGAGTGTGCATCCCGACGCAACTTCGTCGGTCTGCCCCACCGAGTAAGGGCTCGCGAACCAAAGATGGCTCCGAATCGCCACCCGCAAAGAAAACGGCGCTCGCCTCCAACCTTGGGCGAGCGCCGCAGGGTAAAAACGGAGCGACGCTGAGAGCGTCTAGGCCCCGTCCGAGGGCTTAGTACTCATCGGAGACGGCCCCGCAGTTCCCACAGTGATTCGAACCCATTCCGGATCCCATCGTGGACTGCTTGCATCGGAAGCACGGGATGCCAGTGAACCGTTCGTTCTTCTTGGCTGCTGCCGACATCAATGCTCCCGACAACCTCTTGATGATCTGCAGGATCTCAGAAACCTCTGCCGGCGAGAGCCTGAACCTGTCGAAGCCATGTGCGGCGATGGTCCGAAGGTTCCAGACGCGCCTCAGTTCCTCTCTCATGTCTGAAGCAAGGAGGCTCCCAGCCATGTCGAGGAGCGCCGGGAAGGCCTTGGTCCTCCCGACGGGCATCCCATGAGCTTCGACGAACGTGTGAAGCGCCTGCTCAAGTGCCGCGCCCCCCATGACCAACGCCGACCGAACGTGCCCCGCCATCATCGTTTGCTCAGCTTCCGAGAGCAGAGTCCGTTCGATGATTTCGTCAGCGGGGGACGTGCTGCGGGCAGGCGTCACGACCACATTCGGCTGAGTCTGCTTGCCGTCGCTTGGTACGGGCTGGGGCGGAACCGGTAGTGGACCCGCCGAAGACGTCAGTCCTGGTTCCGTCGTCGCTGGAGCCGTCGTCGTGCTGGCCGGGGTGCTCACCGCTGCTGCGCTTGTCGTCGCTGCCGTCGCCAGGAGTTCCTTCGTGGGGCTTGCTTCCGGGGACAGCACCTTGTCCCGAATCTGGTACACCCAGCTCAGGAGTTCCTTCAGGGAGTTGTCGACCCGAAGCTGCTTGTGGATGCGAAGAAGGTGGCCCCAGAACCACGACACGAGGAACAAAGCGCTAAAGAACTGCCCGATGACGGACATAACAGCTGGGTGCGGTGTGGCCGTGAACCAGTTGAAGAAGGTCCACAGCGCTGCGAGGGTGGCAGGCACGGCTATTTCACGAATGAAGCGCTTGAGGGTGTCGCGGATTCGGGGTTCGGTGGGCTGGGTCATCTATTGTGCCGATCAACGCGAAAAGGTGGACCCACCCAATCCCCTAAGGGGATTAGGAAGGGCATGAAGCGTTCCGTAGGAGGCCCACGGGACGCGAAGGAAGACCCATCCAGGCGCTGCGGGCACCTGGTCGGGAGGGGACCGGCGACGCCTCGGTGGACGCGTCGCCGGTCAGTGATTCAGGGCGCCGCGAAGGGCTGCTGGCGCCCCTACGAGTCGTCTGACACCTTCGGCCGACACCTTCGGCCCGGATCTAGTACGACCCGGTCACTTTCTGAGGGCCACCGTGGAACTCCTCCTCGGAGGGCGCTCGAAGTGACTGGGGCGTACTAGACGGTCTACGATCTCACGAGACCTTCAGGAAGCCCTTCTGGATCGCGACGTTCTTCGTGTGATCGCACGCGGGGGCCCATGAGGATTTGGCCGAGCGCGCGAAGTAAGAGGCGCTGGACTTGCCCTCTTCCTTGTACGCCTTCCAAAGGTCCCGGATGGTTCGTTCGCCGTACTTAGTCCACGCCTCGTCCATAGGCATCAACCACTTGCCGTTACGCAGGAAGACGCGGAACGCAGCCATAACGGGGAGGATGAAGGGATCCGCAATCGTCACACTCGCGCGGTATCCACTGAGCAGCAGCGATGGCTCGGAGTTGCAGCCCGACGTACGGCTCAGGTCGATCTTCTCCTTCCCGTCGCCATCAGCGCGCCCACTATTTCGCCCGTAGAGCTCCTCCCACTTGCGGACAACGAGTTCCTCCAACTCCAATATGTCCGGCAGGCGCTGAGCGAGCTTGGTGAACTTTTTCTTGTCGTACTGGCGGACGAGCGCACCGATCCCCGAGTAAGCACGCACCGGGTGTTCGCCGTTCTCGGCAGGGAACAGCTCGTTGTTCATCACCGCGAGCCTACGAACCAGATCGGTCACGTCGAATTCGGAATCAGGGTCGACATCCGGCTCGTTCGGCTTGAAGAAGACGAGCTTGCGGCTCTCGGCGGGAAGGTACTGCTTCAACTCCGTCCAGTCGCCGTCGAGGTTACGCAGAGCGTGGAGGGGCACCTTTTCGGAGGTATTCCGAGCCTTGGAGATGCGCGAGATCTCCTCGTCCTCAATGCCCAGAGCGACCGTAACCATCACAACAGCGTCACCGGCGTTCGGGTACCGCTTCGCATTCGCGAGCGCCTCCAGGAGAACCCTGTAGGTGTGGCCGCCGTTGAGAACGCCATGGCCAGGAGAGAACTCGTCCTCTTCAGGCTCTGAACAGACGAGGGTCACCTCGTTCCCCTTCGACTGAAGGGACTTCGCGACCAGCATCATGCCGTTGTTCTTGAGCACGAACGACTCTGGATCCGTCGCGAGGGTGCTCAACATCTCCTTGGCGGGCTTGGCCTTCACATCGGCGTACCGAGCGTTAGGACCCAGCTTCCAAGTCCGCGGCAGATTCTCCGCGCGAACCGTGAGCGTCCAGAGCTCCTTCGCCTTCCCGGAGTTGCCGTTTCCCGCAGACTCAATGCGGTGGGATCGGCAAACCTTCTCGCACGACAACGCGTACGAAACGTCCTTCATATTCACTTCTTTCTTGGTCCTTCAGGACCATTGCCCGACTGGGCGAACGCTCTGCCGTGAAGCACGAGCACCGTCCAACGGGACGGTACAGAACAGGTTACGCGAAAGAACGAAGGGAGTGCAAGCCACGACCGTGGGCGAGAAGGAACGAGGGGGCCCAGCGGCGTCGGGCGGGGCACTCTTCGAGTAGAGGCATCCGCCCCCGTGGTGCTGGCTGCGCCGGGTGGGACATCTGCTAGGGTGGACTCTGGAGGTATTCCACTCTGGCACGACTCCTAACGTGGCTCTCGCTGGTACTCGTCCTGACGGGCGCAACGGCGGCAGCGCAGCAGCCCCCACTCCCGGCCCGAGAGCGGCAGGAGCGGCAGGTTTTCGTCCCCAGCAGCCTCGGTGATCCGGTACCCGAGGTGCGGGTGGCAGCCGGTGTGTCCACCTACCTGCGCTTCAACGCCCCTATCGATAGGGCCTCGCTGGAGGTGGCGGGGCGGGCAACGCGCTTCAAGCTGGTGGACCCGGGGGAGTACACCCTCGCGCTCGAGCCCTCCGTCGAGCCGGCCCCCGGAGAGCGCCTCATCGTACGGGTGCGCTACAAGGACGGCGGCATCCCGGCGTACGCCACCTTCGCGCTCGTCTCCCACCCCACGCTGGTGGACAAGGAGGTGGAGGTGGTGCGCCGCCCGCGCACCGTCGAGGCGCTGGAGGCCAGGCTGTCCCACGTGGAAGCCGAGCTCGTCTCGCTGAAGGCCCAGTGCGCGCAGAGCGGACTTCCCAACCTCGCCTTCTCCGGGGTGCTCGACTCGAAGGATGTCCGGGCCAAGCTCTTCGTCGGGAAGCCGGCTCCCGGCTACAAGGGCGGCCTCGAGCCGGGGCTTGGCACCGGCTACCGGGGCACTCGCTGGGCCATGGTGGTTGTCAAGGTGCGCAACCTCCCGGGACAGCCCGCCTGGGCTCCCGGCGCGGCACAGCTCACCAGCGTGAAGGGGACGCCGGTGAAGGTGCTCTCGGTGCACATGGAGAAGCCCCAGCTCCAGCCGGGCGAGTTCGCCCTCGTGGCCGTCATGGTGGAGCCCCCCGCCTCCAACGAGGTCCGCTTCCGGCTGGATCTGGTGGACACCGAGGGCGGGCGGCTCCTGCCCATCACCGATGTTGCGCTCTAGGAGGGCCGGCCCATGACGACTGAAGTCCAACACCCGGACCACCTTCAACCCGGCCACGCGGTGGGCCCCTGGCTCATCGTCGAGGTGCTGGGCCGTGGTGGCTCCTCTCGAGTTTTCAAGGTGGAACGCGACGGCCAGCCCTACTCCCTGAAAATGGCGCTGCTGCCCCTCACCCAATCCACGGAGGAGCTCACGGAAGAGCAGTGTGTGGAGGAGACGAGCGTCTACCGGCGCCTGGCGCGTGAGGCTGCGACCCTCTTCACCTATGCCTCCCACCCCAACCTGCTGCGCGTGTACGCGGTGGACTTTTGGCCCCACCCCACCAAGGGCTACCCCTTCCTCGTCACGGACTTCATCGACGGGGAAACCTGGCACGAGAGGCGCTGGCGCAAGCCCCCGCACGCCATTGAGGTGGTGGACACCTTCTCCAGTGTGGTGCGCACCGTGGGTGTGCTGCACGCACGCGGTGTGCTCCACCGGGATTTGAAGGCGGAGAACATCCTCATCCGAAGAAAGGACGGCCGGCCGTTCGTCATTGATTTTGGCACCGCGCGCATCCCCGGGGCCCTGACGAAGACGCTGGGCCTGCCCGAGGGCGTCCTTCACCTGGTGCCCCCCGAGCTCCTGGCCTACATACGCACCGAGGCGTGGAAGCGGGGTGAGCCCTTCCAAGGCGGGGTGGCCGTGGACCTGTACGCACTGGGCGTGCTGCTCTACCAAGCCCTCACAGACAGGCACCCCTTCGACCCGGAGCTGCCGGACAAGGAGCTGCTGGCCGCCATCGCCGCCGTCCCGCCGGCCGCGCCCCACCTGCTCAACCCCCTGGTGCCGCGCTCCCTCAGCGATATCGCCATGAAGCTGCTGGAGAAGCGGCCAGAGGACCGCTACCCCAACACCGAGGCCCTGCTCGAGGCCCTGGAGCAGGCCACCGAGAAGCAGAGAAAGTCCCCCGCATGGAAGGTGCCCCTCACCGCGCCGGACAGCCCGGCAGAGGCGCTGTCCAAGCAGTTGGAACCGGAACAGGAGGCCCAGCACCCACAGGCCGCAGCCGCAGGTGAAGCAGCTTCGACGCCAGAGGAGACGAGGCCGCCGGAGGATGCTCGCGAGGAGGCGCCCGCCCAGGAGCGCCGCACGTGGCGCGTGGGGCGCCTCGCCCTGGTGGGCCTGCTCCTCCTCGCCGGCCTGTTCCTTGCCTCATGGCTGGTGCGATCCACACTCGCGCGCCCCCACATGCCGGAGTCCATCGCATCCGGCTCCCCCGAGAAAGGAAGTGCGCCCGTGCCCCCTCGCACCACGCCCCAGGACTCGACTCCCTCCAACCGCTCACGCTTCGGAGTCCTCACCGTGTGGCTGTGCACCGCTGCAGGCCTGGGCTGTCCCGCCGCCCAGGTGAGGCCGGAGCCAGAGGACTGCCCC